>CAJVYS010000017.1 GCA_913009875.1 uncultured Gammaproteobacteria bacterium
TCAGACAATGCAGCTATCATGATACATTGTTTTTTTTTTTCAAGCAGAAGACGGCATACGAGATATATCAGTGTGACTGGAGTTCAGACGTGTGCTCTTCCGATCTAGGGTGTCGATGGAGCCGGTTTCCTCGCCCACCGCCATCATCTGCATCACCAGGGCGTCAAACATGCCGGTGGTGGCGGCGGTCTGGGTAATGGATTCACCGCGCTCGATGCCGGTCTGCATACTGAGGATGCGTTCTTCCACATAATCGTTATCCAGCGCGCGCGCCACCACCGTCAGCGCCGTGATCAACGGCACCCCGGCACGAATGGACATGGCAAACAGGCGCATGAAGCGCGCCAGGGTGGCGCGGTAAATAATGTCGCCAGCCAGCGGCAATTTCAGTTTCCACTTGTGCCAGTTGTAGCGCCCCTGCTCGCGGCTCACGTAATAACGCGCACCCAGAATCAAGGCCACCAGCAAAGTCAACAACTCGGGCCAGTGCGCCACGGTAAAACTGGAGGTTGCCATCAATACCTGTGTGGCCAACGGCAGCTCGGCGCCGAAACCGGCGAAGACCTTGGCGAAGGTTGGGATCACGAACAGATTGAGAATGGCGATGGCGGCAATGATCGCCATGATGACGAAACTGGGATAGCGCAGTGCCGACTTGATCTGATCGCGGGTGCGCTTGTCCTTTTCCAGATATCGGGCTAACTGAATAAAGATATCATCGAGCTGGCCGGTGGTTTCACCAATCCGCACCATGGAAATATAAAACAGGGAAAAGATGCCACGGTGTTCACTCAGCGCAGTGGCCAGGTCACGGCCGGCCTCCAGGCTTTGCGCCACCGTGGAAATCGTCGATGCCAGGAGTGGATTGCGGGTGGACTTCGCCAGCCCGTGCAGGGCGCTGAGCATGGGCACACCGGCCTTGGTCAGGCTGTGCATCTGGCGCGAGAACTGGATCAGATCGGTGTCCGTGACTTTGGCTGGAAACAGATCCTGCAGGGACAGACTGCGGCTTTCTTCTTTCGTTGCCGGCAAGATGTCCACCGGCGTCATGCCGCCTTCCAGCAGCTGTGCCGCCACCGCATCGGAACTGGCCGCATCCAGGGTGCCATTAATGGCATCGCCGTGGCGGTCGCGGGCCTTGTAGCGGAACAGGGGCATCAGACAATTTCCCTGTCAGCATCATCACACTTTTGTAGGAGCGGACCCTTGGGCCGCGATGGCAATGCCAGGCAATCTATCGCGGCCCAAGGGTCCGCTCCTACAATTATTCGTTTCTGCACGGCCTTACTCCACCCACCCAGCGACGCGAACCACCTCATCCAGGGTGGTTACACCCTGCCGGGCCAGCGCCAGCGCATTTTGTACTAGCGGTAAATAGCCTTCCTGCGCCAACGCCAGGCGCTTGAACTCTGCATAGTCTTTGTTGCGCAGCGCATCGGCCAGCTCTGCATTGATTTCCAGCATTTCGTGCACCGGCACGCGGCCCTTGTAACCGGTACGGCTACAGGCCGGGCAACCGGCACCATGATGGAACCGCATCTGCGCCGCCGCCTCATCACCCACCACGCCGGCCAGCCAGGCCAGTTGCCCGGCATCGGGCGTGTAGTCGCTGCTGCATTTTTCACAAATGCGCCGCACCAGACGCTGGGCGAGAATGGCGTGCACCGCCGAGGCGATGAGAAAATCCTCAATGCCCATGTCGACCAGGCGCATCACGGTGCTGATGGCGTCGTTGGTGTGTAGCGTCGACAGCACCAGATGACCGGTGATGGACGCACGCAGGGCGATCTCGGCGGTCTCGTGGTCGCGGATCTCACCCACCAGGATGATGTCCGGATCCTGACGCAGGGTGGTACGCAGCACGCGCGCGAAGTCGAGGCCGATTTTTGGATTCACCTGTACCTGATTGACGCGCGACAGGCGGTACTCCACCGGGTCTTCCACGGTGATAATCTTGCGCGCCGCATCGTTGAGTGCGCTCAGCGCCGCATATAGGGTGGTGGTCTTGCCGCTGCCGGTGGGGCCGGTGACCAGCAACAGGCCATGCGGCCGGCGGATCGCCTTTTCCAGTTGGGCCTTGATGGGCGCGGACAGGCCGATCTCGTCCAGGTCCTTCACGCCCTCCGAGTGATCCAGTAGACGCATTACCACCGCCTCACCGTACTGGGTGGGCATGGTGGAAAAACGCACGTCCACCGATTTGTCTTTCAGCTTGATATTAAAGCGTCCATCCTGGGGCAGGCGACGCTCGGCGATATCCAGCCCGGCCATCAGCTTCAAACGCGACACCAGCGCCGGGGCGATGGCGCGCTCGTTCATCACCTGTTCCTGCAGCACACCGTCGATGCGGCGGCGGATGCGCAGCACCTTTTCGTCCGGCTCGATGTGGATGTCCGAGGCCTTGGCGCGCACGGCGTCCTCGAACACCGTTTCAATCAACCGCACCACCGGTGCATCGGAGGAACTGACGGCCCGATTCAGGGCATCCAGATCGAAGACATTTTCCGCCAGATCATCGTCGATCTCGCTGGCCAGGGTCTGGATCTCGGCGCCATGTTGATAGACCTGCTCGATGCCGTGCAGCAGGTCGCTCTCCTTCACCACCGCCAGCTTGATGGGGCGCTTGAGGATGCGCATCAGATCGTCGTAGGCGAAGATATTGGTCGGGTCGGCCATGCCCACCAGCAGGCCGTCCGGGGTCTCCTCCAGGGCCAGGGCGCGGTAACGGCGCGCGGTGGTCTCGGGAATCAGCTTCACCACCTCGGGCTTGTACTGATAGCTGGCCAGATCCACGTAGGGCAGACTGAGCTGGCGTGACAGCAGATTCAGCAGTTCGTCTTCCTTGACATAGCCGTTCTCTATCAACACCCGACCCAGCTTGCGGCCGGTCTTTTTCTGCGCTGTGAGGGCATCTTCGAGCTGGGCCTCGGAGATCAGTTTGTGCTCGACCAGCAGGTCGCCGAGTCGAATACGTTTCGGCTGCACCACGGTTTTATTCCTCTCTCTTCGCTGCCTTGGCAGCTTTCTTCATCGCCGCCACACGCGGCGCCAACACGCTAATGCGACGGCCCAGATACTCCAGTACCTGCGGATTCAGCCCGGCACCCAACTGGTGCGCCTTGACGAAGGCCTCCAGTGCCGGCGCGGAATCACCCAGCGCCTCCAGCGAAATACCCAGACCCATCCACCACGCGGCCTGCGTGCCACGCCGGGCGAGCAGCTGGCGATAGGTCCAGGCCGCCGGTTCATGCCGGCCGGCACGCTGATACAGGGCCGCCAGCAGGGCGTGATAGTCGGGGTTCTGCTCCAGCGGCGGACGCGCCCGCTGCAGGACCGTCAGCGCCATGTCCAATTCACCCTGATCTGCCATCAGGCGTGCATAAAACTGCACCAGCCCCGCGGCGCGGGGCGACAGACGCACGCCTTCAGTAAGCAGGGTCTGTGCCTCGCTGAGGCGGCCACTGTTGAAATACAATGCCGCCAGGGTCTCGCGGGCACGCAGTTGCCGGGGGTCAATTTGCAGCGCCTCCCGCAGGGCCAGCTCCGCCTCGGCCTGACGCCCCTGCCCGAGCAGGCCCACACCACGGCGCAGGGCCTGCTCGGCACGTTGTTCATTATTCAGCGGGAGGATGCGTTTGTTGATCTGGGGGGCGGAAGATGAGGACTCAGGACTGAGGACTGCGGGCTGAGGATTGGGGACTGAGGACTCGCGGGCCGGCGGTTCGACAGGCGCGGGGCGGGATAGCGGTTCTGTGGCGATTTTTTTCGCGACGACAGGCGGCGTTGCCGCAACAGGTTCGACGACCTCAACGGTCTTAACGACCTTAACGGGTTCAATGGGTTCAACGGACTCAATCGGCTCGGCGGCAGAGGGGGCCACCGTCATCGCCACCACCGGCACACGAGCCACGGGCTCGACAAGCCCTGCCGTGGCAGGCGGTACACTATCTGTCATGCGCCCCTGCCAGGGCGGCTGCGACGACCACAGCAACAGGCCCAGCAGCACCGCCAGCAGCACGATGACCGCAATCAGCCAGCCCTGGGTCCTGCGTGCCGGGCCATCGACGCTCGCCTGCACCGATGCGACCGGGGTTTCAGCATCCGCCGCACGCTCCGCGGCCAGTGCCAGCGAGGCCACGCCGCCAGCAGCCGCGGCCGGCGTGGCGCGGCGGCTTTCGAGATCACGCAACATCTGGTTGATGAGGCTCATGCGGGTACTCCAACACCTGCGATCAACGCCACCAGCCCCAGTGCACCGAGTCCGGCCGCCAGCGCCATGCCACGGCGGGCACGCAGGCGCGCCAGCAGGCCACTGGGGGCCAGCGCCACGCCCTCGGTGTCGGCGCAGGCCATGGCCACGCAGTCCCGGTCCACCAACGACAGACCACGACCGAAAGCGGCCATCAGTGACTTGTGGGCGAGAATGTTGATCAGGCGAGGAACACCGCGGCTGGCCTCAAACATCACTGCCAACGCCTCCGCCGTGAACAGGGGCTTACCGTGGTAGCCGGCCACCAGCAGGCGGTGCGCCAGATAGCCCGGCAGACCGTCGCGGTCAATGGCCTGCAAGCGGTGGGAAAAACTGATGCGCTGACGCAGCTGCCGCAGGCCGGGCCGGGCCAGCCGTTCATCCAGCTCCGGCTGGCCGAACAGCACCACTTGCAGCAGTTTGCTCTTTTCTGTTTCCAGGTTGGTCAGCAGTCGCAGGGCCTCAAGGGCATCATCGGGCAGGGCCTGGGCCTCATCCAGCAGCACCACCACGCGGCGGCCGCGGGCATTGATCTCGATCAGGCCTTGGTTGATCAGGCTCAGCAGGCGGTGCTGGCCCTGGTTGCGCGGGTAGCGGATGCCCAGCTCATCGGCCAGTGCCATACGCAGGGCCGCGGGGGTCAGGCAGGGGTTGGGCAACCAGGCGGTGACGAATTCATCCGTGTCGATGCTGCCGAGCAGTTTGCGGCATAACAGGGTCTTGCCGGTGCCCACTTCACCGCTGATCTTGATGAATCCCTCGCCATTGCGCAGGGCCACCATGAGTACGTCGAAGGCCTCCTGCCAGGCGCCGTAGCTGTAAAAGAATTCTGTATCCGGGGTCAGCGAGAAGGGCATTTCCTGCAGGCCGAAGTGTTCGAGATACATGACCACACCCTCCGCGTTAGTGCCCGGCGTCATCCGGCTGAATATTGAGCTGGGTCAGCTCGTCCAGCCCGCCGAAGCGTTCGGTAATGCGCTGCAGTTCGTCGTCCCACACCTGGCCGCTATCCACCACCACCGGACGCAACAGGATCACCAGCTCGCTCTTCACGTAGCTCTTCTGCTTATGACGGAACAGGCCACCTATCACGGGCAGGTCGCCCAGCACCGGCACACTGGCGGTGCGGTCGCGGGAGATGTTCTGCATCAGGCCGCCGATCACGATCACCTGGCCACTGCGCGCGCGCACGATGCTGTCCGACTCGCGGATCGTCGACACCGCCATGGGCACCCGCAGGGATTCGGTTTCGGAGAAATCGATCTGTTTGATCTTCTCTTTTACATCACTCACCGAGGGGTGGATGTGCAGGGTGACGAAGCCCTCGTCGTCGATCTGCGGCGTCACGTCCAGCGCCACGCCGGAGAAGAAGGGCGTGAACTCCACGCTAAAGGTCTGGTTGGTGGTGCTGCTGCCGCCGGCGTAGAGCTGGTTATTGGTGTCGACGTCAGTGACGAAAAATTCATCAATGCCCACCTTGATCACCGCCTTCTGATTGTTGACGGTGGAAATGCGCGGACTGGACAACACGTGCACGTCACCCTGGGATTCGAGAAATTCGATAAAACTGGTGAAATTGCCGCTGGTCAGACGCATACCGAATACACCCCCAAAGGCCGAGGCCACGGCGGCACCAACGGCATCCGGGTTCGCGGGGTTCAACACATCGGAGAGACCGGCAAGATTACTGCGGCCATCCGAGAACATGCGCCCACCGCCAAACTGTCCGCCGGCGATACCGTCGGTGCCATTGCTACCCATGGCCGCCCAGTTGATGCCGGACTGGAAACCGTCCTTCAGTTCCACTTCAAGAATCTTCGCCTCCAGGATCACCTGCCGCTGCACCACCGCCTGGGTATCCCGCAGATACTGCCCCACGGCACGCAATTCCCCGGGCTGGGCGCGCACCACGATGATGCCGGAGTGGGCGTTGAGGACGATCTTGCGGCCGTCTTCCGCGCCGATGATGGCCTCCAGCGCGTCTCTCAGTTCGGCCCAGAAATCCGACTGGGTGCGGGTATCCATCTCGCTGCCGGACACCGCCTCGACCTGGCGCCGGCCGCTGTTGGCGCTGCTGCTACTGGCACCGCTACCGTAACGGCTACTGTTATTGCGACTGCGCGATGCACTCACCTGCCCGGAGCTGACCCGCACCCGCGAGCGCCCCTTGCGCTGCACGTTGAGATAATCCACTTTGAAGATCTTCGAGCGCAGTGCCGTTGTGAGAATCTCATAACCGCTGGCACTGCGGCGGTATTCGTAGCCGTACACCTCACGCACCGTCTCCATCACTTCGTCGAGGGTGACATTCTTCAGACTCAGGCTGATACGCCCCTTCATATCCGGTGGCGTGACCATGTTGTAGGGCGTGTCTTTCACCAGGCTCATAAAGAAGGTACGCGCCAATACGCGGTTAACCGTGATATCAAAGCGCCGCTGCACCGGCTCCTGCCCCAGCCCGGACAGCTGCACATTCAGCGTCGGCAGCAACGCAGCGGAGACGGCCGGCGGCGGCAGCTCGGGCTGGGCGGCCAGGACGGCATTCTGTGCCTGACTCTCAGCCAGCGACTGGTCGATTCCCTCACCCACCGCACCGGTGCGCGGCGGGTTGTTCGCACAGGCACCCAGTGCCAGTACCCAGACCAGCACACCGACACGATTCAGGATGACTCGTTGTTTCTTTTTCATGGTTTTCCACTCCCGCTCCGGGATGGCCGTTTGATACTCTTTTTCAGCAATACCAAGGTGATATCGCGGCCGTTGTAACGCAGGCGCACCTTCATCGGCAGGATCTCCACCACCCGTGCACCATTAATTTTTTCACCCACGCTGACCACACGGTCATTGATCACCGCCGTGCGGCGCTGCGCCGACACCAGGGTCGAGTTCAGCATCCAGTGCGTCTGCTTGTGCACGGCCTTGTGAACCTTGACAGGCTGCGCCGTCGGCGGGCGGGTGGGATCACCCAGCGGCACCGCCAGTGCAGTACCCGAAATCACTATCCCGGCCAGCAGCATCGCCACAACTTGCCCCCGTAGGTTGGGCAAAGGAGCGCTAGCGACGTGCCCAACGGGATAGATAGGAATGTTGGGCACGCTACGCTTTGCCCAACCTACCTTGGCTGCACTACCATTCGAGTCAGACACCGATCCAACCCTCCTCGAGGCTCAGGGTATGGATGGTGATGCTCACCCGTGCGCGCGGATAATCCTCCACGCGGTAGTCCAACTCATCCCAGTAAAAACGCCAGGGCATGCCTTCCAGCGCCTGTAGATATTGCAGCGTGGCGAAGTAGTCGCCCTCGAAACTCACCCGCATGCCGTGCTTGTAGATGCCCGGCTGCTCATATTTCTCCGCTGCAGCCTCTTGCTCATTCTCATTTTCGGGGGGCGGAAACAGCGGTTGCACTCCCAAGCTCTCCAGCTTCAGCAGGATCAGCTTGCCGTCGCTGCCGAGCATGTCGCGCAGCACCCCGGCCATCTGTTGCGGACGGATGAACTCCACCGTCAGCGCCGCCTGCTGGCTGGCCAGCCCGCGCAAGGCCTCGCGCAGTTCGGTAATGCGCTGGCGCTGGCGACGCACCTCGCTGTCACCGAGGCTGGCGGTCAGCGTCTGCAACTGCACACCCACCGCCACCATGCGTTCGTTGAGCTGATACATCTCACCCACCAGCTGTTTCTGCCGCAGGTGTTCCGGGCTCATCAGCACCGCGTCCCAGAGCATGTACATCACCACCAGCACCGCCAGCGACACCAGCGCCCGCTCGCGCAGACTGAGGGCATCGAAGCGTTCCGCCAACTGCTGGATACGCGCCTTCATGGGCGTGTCTCCTCGGGCTCCGGCGGCGGCTCACTGCCGGTGTAAAGAGTGAAATCCACCTGCTGGGTGGCGGCGTCCTCGCGTTCGATCTGCAACAGGCCGAAGTGGGTGCCGGCCAAGGTGGCCTCTTCGGTCAGGCGTTGTAAAAAGGACGGCACCAGCGCCGGCTGCAGCGCACTGCCGCGGATCACCAACCCCTCGCCACCGGCCTGTACCACGAAACCGGTCAGCCAGACACCCTTCGGCACCTGCCGCGCAAAGCTCTCCATATAGCCGGAGACGCCGCGGGTGTAGGTATCGCGCACCCGCGTCAGGGCATCCACCACCCGCCGGCGCGCCGCCATCTCCTGCTCCAGCCGCGCCAGCTCCTGGGCAGCGCTGGTGTCAGTCTTGCGCTGCGCCAGGCGTGTTGCCAGCTCCTCGACCTGCGCCACACGCCGATCCAGCTGTCCTTGCAACTGGGACAGATCCGCCTGCATCTCCGCGGTCTGGCGCATGCCGTAGCCGACCATCGACATCAGCAGCACAAACACCACCGCACTGGCCTGCAGCAGCACGCGAAAAGACAGCAGCTTGCGCTCCTTGCGGAACATGGGCTGGAACAGATTGACTTGTTGGTTGATCACGCTATTTGTCGTTTCAACATTCCACAGTGGAACCGCCAAGCCCTCGGCCAGAGTCAAGAAACCGGCAGCAATACGCTAACTTATTGAGGCAGAGCAATATTCATGCCGCACAGGATTAGCGGCAGGGTGGGAGGGAGTCTTAAGTTGGCGGGCTTTAGATAGTTAGAGGAAGGGAAACCTATTGGGCGGAGCGGGCCATGCCCGCGATAGCCTTGCTTATTACCACAGAGGCAGAGGATCTGGACATTGTGGGAGCGGCTTCAGCCGCGAATAAAACCCGTCTTCTTCGCGGCTGAAGCCGCTCCCACAGGTTGTTTTTTGTTGCTTTTCGCGGGCATGGCCCGCTCCTACACACACGGCCCTGCCTGTCAGGGCCGGTGCTTGAGAGAAGGAGATGGCATCTACATGTTGAAATGAACTCGAGAGCCTCTACAGAGGGTTACGTTTTAACCGGGGTCTCTGTTACCCCCTAAGGTTGACAGTTATTTCACCCCGGTGGCCAATAAAAACTCATGGGGGATCACCAGCTCATTTTCAGTCATGTGAACATTGGCCAGCACGGCAATCTCTTCGCGGATCAGCGCATGCCGGTCCTTGGGCAGGGCATCGTATTGCTGCTTGAGGATGTCGCTGGCCTCGACGATATCCCAGTACGCATCGAAGGACTCGAAGTAGTAGTGGAAGGTGTGGGACTCGATGCTGAATTCACTGAATCCGGCCTTGGCCAGCATCTCGTTCAGAACGCCAGGCCGGCCCAGTGAAGTAACCTTGTGCAGCGGCGGGGCGGCGTCTTCGGCGATATGCTTGCTGAACACATCATACGACCAGCGCAGGGTGGGCATGGTTTCCGGCGTGCTCCATACGGCAATGGCAAAGTGCCCGCCCGGTTTCAGCACACGGTTGATCTCTTTCAAGCCCTGCAGGGAGTCATTGAACAGCATCACGCCGAAGCGCGACATGGCGCGGTCAAAGCTGTTGTCGGCAAAGTCGAGTTGTTCGGCGGGCATGTGCAGGAAGCGAACATTGGCCAGACCTTCGTCCGTCACCTTGCGCTGCGCCACGTCCACCATGGGCCCGGCGCTGTCGACGCCGGTGATGTCGATCCGGCCCCGCATGCGACGGGTCAGGGTCAGGGCCGGCTCACCGGTGCCGGAGCCAAGGTCGATGATCTTGTCGCCCGGCTGGGCGGCCAGTCCCTCCAGCAGCACCTCGCCCACCGGCGCAATCTGTGGCAACCAGAGGTCGAATTTCTCCGCGATGGAAGCCCAGTCCGGTTGATTGTCGCTGCTGCTCATAATTACCCCCCCCCATTTACAGTTATTATCACCCAGCCGCTTGGATCAAAGCGACAATCGCTCGGCCACGAAGTCGGCGTCTTTGTCACCACGGCCGGAAAGATTGACGAGTATCGTTTCGTCGTTAGACATGTCTTTGGCGATCTTCATCGCATGGGCAATGGCATGCGCACTCTCCAGCGCGGGGATGATGCCCTCCAGGCGGGACATCTGCATGAAGGCATCCAGACACTCTTCGTCATCCACCGCTTCATAGGTGACGCGCTTAATGTCCTTCAGGTGACAGTGCTGCGGGCCAACGCCGGGGTAGTCCAGACCCGAGGCGATGGAATAGACGGGCAAGGCGTTACCTTCCTTGTCCTGTATGTTGTAGCACTCGAAGCCGTGAATGGACCCCTTGGTGCCCAGGGTCAGAGTGGCCGCATGTTCGTCGGTATCCAGGCCCTTGCCCGCCGGCTCGACGCCGATCATCCTGACCGCTTCATCGTCCAGAAAGGCGGTAAACAGACCCATGGCATTGGAGCCGCCACCGATGCAGGCAATGAGCACATCCGGCAGTCTGTTTTCCTTGGCCAGAAACTGCTCCCTTGCCTCCTTGCCCACGACACTTTGAAAGTCACGCACGATCTTCGGGAATGGGTGGGGACCCACCACCGAGCCGATGGCATAGAAATAGTTGGCCGGATCTTTCAAATATTCTTCGAAGGCGCTGTCCACCGCGTCCTTGAGTGTTCTGGTACCACGCGATACGGGAACCAGCTTGCAACCCAGAATCTTCATCTTGGTGACATTGGGGTGCTCTTTTTCAATATCGATTTCACCCATGTGGATTTCACAGTCGAGACCCACCAGCGCACAGGCCGTGGCCAGGGCCACGCCGTGCTGCCCCGCACCTGTCTCGGCCAGCACCTTGGTCTTTCCCATGTGTTTGGCCAGCAAGGCCTCGCCAAGGCAATGGTTGATCTTGTGCGCGCCCGTGTGATTCAAATCCTCGCGCTTAAAGAATATGCGCGCGCCGCCCACCTTGTCGGTCAATCGTTCGGCGAAATAGACGGGGCTGGGGCGACCCACATAGTCCGCGTAAAGTTGTTGCAATTCCTGTTGAAAGGCTTCCGTTTGCGTGACCTTGTCATAGGCGTCATTGATCTCATTCATGACATCAATCAGCGGGGGTGGAATGATCTGCCCGCCGTACTCACCGAAGTATCCATTCTCGTCAGGCATTTCCAGATTTTCTTTTGTCATCTTTACAGCCTCCATCTTGGGAATAATTCCAGCAATACAACAATGTATAAATCCTCAACTCCACATCACTTGCCGAGCGAAAACCCGTGCAGACTGCTCTAGGCAGCTTCACCAAAACCGAATAGCACTTACTTTATTCTGTTCTGAAGAACCTGGAATACCATCATTCTCGTGAAAAAGGAAACCCAGCTCAGTAGGGTGCGCCGTGCGCACCATGGCAAAACAGCCGATTTCTTTGCCGTTAAATTAACATCAAGCATCACCACATACCGTTGCCATGTTTGGTGCGCACAGCGCACCCTACTGGACAGAGGTACGCCGGATATCATCCTTAACCCCGGCAGGCTGGGATGCGAATGAGAAGAGAACCCCGCCAGGCTGACAACCAGCATTAGCCATGCCACATTTTGCTAGAACTCTGGCAATATCAGACAACACCCTTTTCTTACTCACTCAACAAAGTCGAACTTGCTACCCATTTAACACCAGCGTCCCCACCAGTTGCGAAACCTCGGTGAGCTCATGACGCTCCAGATAGGCGACGATGCCATCGTTGATCTTCTTGCACACCAGTGGATCATAGAACAGTGCCGTTCCCACACCCACTGCCGAGGCCCCGGCGATGAGGAATTCGAGGGCGTCGTCGGCGGTGGTGACGCCGCCCTGGCCGATGATGGGGATGCCGTGGTCGCGGCAGACCTGATAGACCTGATGTGTCTTCAATACCGCGACGGGCTTGATGGCGGGACCGGAGAGGCCGCCCTGGTTATTGCCGATAATGGGTGCGCGGGACTCGATGTCGATGGCCATGCCCATCAGGGTGTTGATAACGGCGAAACCGTCGGTACCCGCCTCGATGCAGCGGCGGGCATTTTCCTGAATGTCCGTCTGGTTGGGCGACAGCTTGGTGATCAGCGGTTTTTCCGTCTGCTTGCGCACCGCCTCGACCACCCGTGCCGACATGTCCGGGTCGTTGCCGAAGGCCATGCCGCCCTCTTTGACGTTGGGACAGGAGATGTTGATCTCCATGGCATCGATGGGCGAATCATCGAAGATGCGCGCCACCTCGGCGTATTCTTCGATGGAGGAGCCGGAGATGTTGGCGATGAAGCGGGTCTCGTCGAAATCCAGCGTCGGTAATATCTCGTCCACCACGTAGCGCGCGCCCGGGTTCTGCAGGCCAATGGCGTTGATCATGCCCTGCGGGGTTTCGCAGACGCGGTGCGGCGGGTTGCCGTGGCGCGGCTCCAGGGTGGTGCCCTTGAGGCACACAGCGCCTGCGTCGCGGTTGGTAAAGCCCTTGACCCGCGTGTATTCTTCGCCGAAGCCGACACAGCCGGACAGCAACACCAGCGGCGTGTCGAAACGCATGCCGCAGAATTCACTCACCAGCATGTCTTTTTGCAATTTGTGCACCATCTTCTTCTCGCCTACCTGAATATTGAAAGCCTATGCTTCACGTGGTTTTGTTTCAGCCGGAAATTCCGCCCAATACGGGCAATATTATCCGCTTATGCGCCAATTGTGGTGCAAAACTGCACTTGATTCGCCCTCTGGGCTTCGACATGTCGCACAAGCAGCTGCGCCGCGCGGGGCTGGATTATCATGAGTTCGCCGACGTGGCGCTGTACGAGTCACTGGCGGCGTTTGCCGAGGCAGTGCAACCGGCGCGGATTCTGGCCTGCTCCACCCGTGGCCGACAGAACTACAGTGAGGTGACCTATGGGCCGGATGATGCGTTGCTGTTCGGCCCGGAGACACGCGGTCTGCCGGGTGCGCTGCTGGACGGTCTGCCCGCGGATCAGCTGTTGCGCATCCCCATGCAGCCGGACAATCGCAGCCTGAATCTGTCCAACGCGGTGGCGATTATCGCCTTCGAGGCGTGGCGGCAGCTGGGCTTCAACGGCGGCGCCTGAACACGTAGGGCGGGTTCCACCCGCCGCGACGGAGTACGGTGCTGGTGCATGGCGGGTGGAACCCGCCCTACGTCTCGGCCTTCTGCTCCCGGGTCAGCAGCGCGTGCACGGCCTCTTTGGGCGCACGCGCCTCGTACAGCACCGCGTGCACCTGCTCGGTAATGGGCATCTCGACGCCCTGACTCAGGGCCAGGTCGTGCACCTCGCGCGCGGTCTGCACACCTTCCACCACTTGATCGATATCGGCCAGCGCAGCCTCCAGGGTGTTGCCACGACCCAGCGCCAAACCCAGGCGACGGTTGCGCGACTGGTCATCGGTGCAGGTCAGCACCAGATCACCCAGCCCGGCCAGACCCATGAAGGTCTCGTGCTGACCACCGAGGGCATCGCCGAGGCGCATAATTTCGGCCAGACCACGTGTAATCAGAGCGCTGCGGGCATTGGCGCCGAAGCCCAGGCCGTCGGAAATACCGGCGGCAATGGCGAGTACGTTTTTCACCGCCCCGCCCACTTCCACACCCGGCACATCCGAACTGGTGTAGGCGCGAAAAGTGTCGCTGTGCAGACGTTCGGCGACGAAGTGAGCATAATCCGCATCTTTCGAGGCCACGGTCAGTGCCGTCGGCAGGCCCACGGCCACCTCGCGGGCGAAGGTGGGGCCGGATACCACGGCCATGGTTTGCGTCTCGCCCAGTACTTCTTCCACCACCCGGTGCAACAGTTTGCCGGAGCCGGATTCCAGCCCCTTGGTGGCCCACATCAGGCGAGCATCGGTGCGCAGGTGCGGCTGCATGGCCAGGAGTACGGCGCGGAAGGCGTGACTGGGAACAACGACGAGGATGTCGCGCACGTCCTGCACGGCGCCGGCCAGGTCATCACTGAGTTGCAGACTGTCCGGCAGCGGCACACCCGGCAGGTAGCGCGCGTTAACACGCTCCGCCTGCAGGCTGGCCATGTGTCGGGGGTCGTGTCCCCAGAGGGTGGCCGGACGCCCGCCGCGGGCCAGCTGGATAGCCAGGGCGGTGCCCCAGGAACCGGCACCGAGAACGGTAACGGGTGTCACGTTGATATCGGCCAAGGTCTAATGAACGGCGGTTTCGCCGTCACCCTGGGTTTGTGGGGTTTGTTGGCGCTGCAGATGTTCAGTGTACATGGCGTCGAAATTCACCGGGCCCAGCAGCATCTGCGGGAAGCCGCCCTTGGCGACCAGGTCGGAAATGGCTTCGCGCGCATAGGGGAAGAGGATGTTGGGGCAATAGCTGCCCAGCATGTGGGCACGCTCTTCGTCGCTGAAACCAGCCACGGTGAACACGCCGGCCTGCTGCACTTCCACCAGATAGGCGGTCTTATCACCCAGCTTGGCGGTGACAGTGACGGTCAGCACCACGTCGTGGACATTCTCGCCCAGGGCTTTGCCCGATGACTGCAGCTCGACGTTAACCGTGGGCTCCCACTTTTCGGTGAAAATAGCCGGGGAGTTGGGGGTTTCAAAGGAGATGTCTTTGAGGTAGATCTTTTGCAGGGCGAACTGCTGTTGCGACTGATCGCCCTGTGCGACGGCTTCTTGTTCTGGTTCTGACATGGCGATAATTCCGAGTGCGGGGCCCGCGCGGGGCCGTTTCAGACGTGCGGGAAGTCTACTGGCTCACCAGCGAAATTGAAACCGGCGAGCCCGGTACTGTTCACCCGGCACACCTGTACCTCAGAGGTGTTGGCGTGCCCAGGCCAGCAGATTGCCCAGATCCAGAGCACCGGACATGCGCGCCGCTTCCTGGCCGTTTTTGTAGAGAATGAGGGTGGGAATGCTACGAATGCCGAGCTGGGAGGAAAGCTGCTGCTCTTCTTCACTGTTGATTTTGATCAGCCGCACCTGCGGTTCGAGCTGCGGCGCGGCCTGCGCGAACACCGGCGCCATCATCTTGCACGGCCCGCACCAGGCGGCCCAAAAATCCACCAGCAGGGGCAGATCACCCTTGCTCAGGTGGCGCTGGAAACGGGCGGTATTCAGAGCCAGCGGCTGGCCGGTGAAGAGGGGCCGGTGACAAACCCCGCAGTTGGGGCCGGCGCTCAGTTTTGCCTGCGGCACACGATTGATGCCGTCGCAGTGGGGACACACAATATGCAGGGAATCGGCCATGAATTTCCTCCGGGTTGTGAATGCGATTACGTTAGGGAGCCGGTCGAAACCGTCATCCCTGTCCAGCTCCAGCGCAACAACCACAGCCGTCAGAGCAGTAAACGCCTACCCTGACCACGCCACTCACGCTTGACCTATCCCCAGCGCCTCATCCAGCTTGCCCTGCGCATCCAGGGCGTGAATGCCATCGCAGTCGCCGATGTGTTTGCCATCGACAAAGATCTGCGGCACGGAATCCGAGCCGGCTTTCTGCGTCATCTCCTGGCGCAGCTCGGGCTTTCCGCCAACGTCTATTTCAATAGTGGCAACACCCTTGTCTTTCAAGAGCTGGATGGCTCGTACACAAAAAGGACAGTGCGCAGCGGTGTAAATGGTGATCTCCGGGCTACGAGTGGTTTCTTCTGTTCGCTCTGTTTCTTCCGGCGGCGCTTGTTCATCGGCCGGCGTGTCATGCCCGATTGCTTTGACCCCTTCTTCCTTGGCCTCTTCCTCGGCGGCCTTCTTGTCCGTCACCTTATCCGCAGGCTCGGCAGCGGACGGCTTCGGCGGTTTTCCCTTCTCCGTGGTCAACGGCATGTTGGCGCTCTGCCAGGCCATGATGCCGCCGGCGAGGTTGTGTACCTGTTCAAAACCCGCCTTTCTCAGGGTGCCCGCTGCCTGCGCAGAACGAGAGCCAGTGCGGCATACGATCACGATGGGAGAGTGCTTGTACGCCGCCAGCTGTGACAGGCTGCTGGATAACATGCCCAGCGGAACGTGCATGGAATTGATGATATGGCCACCCTGATATTCCTTGTCCGTACGCACATCCAGCACCAGGGCATTCTGGTGATTAATCAGCCGCAGGAGCTCCATAGGGCTCACGGGCCTGGAAACACCGGGACCGACGTAGGAACGAACCAGCATGAAGAGGATGATGGCCAGGGCCAGAAGCAGGGGCCAGTTGGTGACGAAAAAAGTGCTTAATTGCTGCATGATATTTTTGAATCGCTTGAGTGGAAACTGGGCGGACGATATAGCGGAAAGGTGGGAAACTCAAGCCACAGGCGTACCGCAGAGCGGTATCGCCGACGCCAAAGCGCCTATTATCGCCTCAGAGCGCCTACTTTTGGTGGCGCCTGGACACGCTTGGAGGGCTCTTTAATCCGTCAATATTGCCTTGCCGGTTCAGGAGCCCGCTGGCATTAATCGCCGGAACAAAAAACCTCGCGCATCATGCTGATGAGACGCAGAGTTCGCGAATCACCTACGCGGTAATAGACACGGTTGGCGTCCTTGCGCGACATCAGGATGCCCTTGTCACGCAGAATGGCCAGATGTTGGGATATATTGCTCTGCGAGGTACCCACCATGCCGACGATGTCCTGCACACTGACCTCCTTACCACCCAGGGCACAGAGAATCTTCAGCCGCAAGGGGTGCGACATCGCCTTGATGGAACGCGATGCACGCTCGATATCTTCATCGCGGGTAATTAAATGTTCCGAGTCACTCATAGCAAAACCCCCTGATTTGGCTGGCTCCAGCCCGGCACTTGAATTACTGATATCAGCGGACATACGCCGCTCTCCCCTGGAGGCTGTCGGACTTAGGTGACTGTAGCCAGGGCGCCACCAAAAGTAGGCGCTTTTCTTAGGAACCTACTTTTATGCAGGCAGCGCGGGAGCAGTTGCCGTGTAGATTCACCCTAAGTCCGACAGTCTCCTAGCAATATTACCAAAGTAAAATACAGTAATATATGACTGCGTTAATCCAGAATAGTCCGAAACACTAATAATCAAAAGGTTTTTTATTGTCTGATCCGCCCGCTGGATCGCCCTTCATGCTTTCCAGGCAAGGCGGAAATCGTTTAAAATTCCGCTCTTCTGCGCAAGTTGCGCAAGCAAAAGAAGATGATACGAATCCATGTCCACACCTCCCTCCCCGATGATCGCCATCATTCTCGACGGCTGGGGCTATAGCGAAGATCCTGAAGCCAACGCCATCTACAGCGCACGCAAGCCGCAGTGGGACAAGCTCTGGGCACGGCATCCGCACACCCTCATCAAGGGCTCCGGGGCGGAAGTCGGCCTGCCCAGCGGGCAGATGGGTAATTCCGAGGTCGGCCACCTGAACCTGGGCGCCGGGCGTGTGGTGTATCAGGAATTCACCCGCGTCAGCCGCGCCATCCGCACCGGTTCGTTCTTTACCAATCTGACCTTGACCAATGCCGTCGATCAGGCCATCGAGAATGACAGGGCCCTGCACATCCTCGGCCTGCTGTCAGACGGCGGCGTACACAGCCATGAAGAACACATCCAGGCCATGGTCCGCCTGGCGGTGGAGCGCGGCGCCAAGCGCGTCTACCTGCACGCCTTCCTCGACGGCCGCGACACGCCGCCGAAGAGTGCCGAAACCTATATCGCCAACATGCAGAAAATATTCGATGAATTGGGCGGCGGGCGTTTTGCCTCCATCATCGGGCGCTATTACGCCATGGATCGCGACCACCGCTGGCCACGCATTCAGGCGGCCTACGACCTCATCACCCAGGGCAAGTCCAAGTACCGGGCCCGGGATGCACTGGGCGCATTGCAGGCCGCCTATGAGCGCGGTGAAAGTGATGAATTCGTCCTCGCCACGGCCATCGTGCCCGAGGGTGAAAACCCCGTCACCATTGAAGATGGCGACGTGATGGTGTTCATGAACTACCGTTCCGACCGCGCGCGCCAGATCACCCGTCCCTTTATCGAAACAGACTTCAACTGCTTCGAACGCGCCGCCAAACCAACGCTGGGAGCCTTTATCAGTCTCACCGAATACAGCGCCAACTTCGACGTGCCCGTAGCCTTCCCGGCCGAGCGGTTGAAAAACGTCTTCGGTGAATACATCGCCGAACAGGGCCTGCGCCAGCTGCGCATCGCCGAGACGGAGAAATACGCCCACGTCACCTTCTTCTTCAACGGTGGCCGTGAAGAACCCTTCGAGGGCGAAGACCGCATCCTCGTCCCCTCGCCCAACGTCGCCACCTATGACGAACAGCCGGAGATGAGTGCGCCCGAACTCACCGACAAGCTGATCACCGCCATCGAAAGCGGCAAGTACGACATCATCATCTGCAACTACGCGAATCCGGATATGGTTGGACACACCGGCAAGTTCGATGCAACGGTGAAGGCCATTGAGGCCCTGGACGGCTGCCTGGGCCGGGTCATCGAGGCCTTGCAAAAGGTGGGCGGCGAGGCGCTGATCACCGCCGACCACGGCAACGCCGAACGCATGGCCGACGCGGAAACCGATCAGCCACACACCGCCCACACCAACAACCCGGTGCCGCTGATCTACGTCGGCCGCCCGGCACGGCTTGAGGAGCATGGCTCCCTGTGCGATGTCGCCCCCACCCTGCTGCACCTGATGGGCCTGGAGATCCCGCCGGAGATGGGCGGCCACTCACTGGTGATGCTCGAATCCGAGCGGAATGCCAGCGGCGAAGAAAACTGACCCACTGCGGGACCGCCCGGTTCCGCAGGCTTTTCGCCCCTCCTCCCTTGCGATACCATCCACAGCATCCCATGACTAATGTCCGCTACGCCGTGCCCCTGCCGCTACTGTTCCTGTTCCTGTTCAGCCTCTTTTTCAGCGCCCTGCCAACGGACAGTCTGGCCGACAACACCGATCGTCTGCAGCAACTGCGCCAGCAAATCCACGACCTGCGCAGCGAGCTGGATAGCGACCGCCAGCGCCAGCAATCCTTGCAATCCCGCCTGCGCAACACGGAAAAACGCATCGGCAAGACCGCCGCCCTGCTACGTGAGCTCGATCAACAGATCCGCCAGCAGAAACGCGAACTGAAGACTCTACAAAAAAAGCAGGAAGGCCTGCGTGGTGATCTGCGCCAGCACCGCCTCGCCCTCGCCCGACAGCTGCGCGCCGCCTATGCCACTGGCCAGCAGGAATACCTGAAGATCCTCCTCAACCAGCAGGATCCCGCCGCCGTGGCGCGCACCCTCACCTATTACGACTATTACAATCGCGCCCGTCTGAAGAAGATGCGGATCATCACTACCCGCCTCACGGAACTCACCACGCTGGAAAAGAAAATCCAGCAGCAGACCCGTCAGCTCGAACGAAACCGCACGGAAAGGGTCAATGAGAAGCAGCAACTGGAACACAGCCGCCGTGAGCGCTCACAACTGCTGGCCAGTCTGAAGAAGGACATGCGGGGCAAGGACCAGCGTCTGTCACAGCTGCTGGAAGATGAAAAGCGCCTGCAACGTCTGCTCAAGCGCATCGCCGAGCGTCCGCTGAAAGGCCCCCTGGAGCTGGGCGAAGGCAAACCCTTCAGTCAACTGCGCGGCAAACTGATCTGGCCCACGGCGGGGCGCATCACGGCGCGCTTCGGCAGCCGGCGCAAGGTCGGCAAACTGCGCTGGCAGGGTGTCCGCATCAGCGCCCGCGAGGGCACCGGGGTACGCGCCATCTCCCACGGCCAGGTGGCCTTTTCCGACTGGCTGCGCGGCTTCGGCCTGCTCACCATCATCGACCACGGTGACGGCTACATGAGCCTCTATGGTGGAAACCAGAGTCTGTACAAGGAAGTGGGTGACTGGGTTGAGGCGGGTGAAGTGGTCGCCGCGGTCGGCAACAGCGGCGGTAATGAAAAGCACGCGCTGTATTTCGAGATCCGTCACAACGGCAAACCCATCAACCCGCTAAAGTGGTGCCGCGGCAAGCCGAAGAGTTAGCAGGCCACTGAGCATTCACACCCGCACACCGGGAAGCAGGCAAGAAATGTGCAAGTTCCCTGGGAGTCCGGCATAATCGGCGCAATCTTGCGCCGTAAGTATTCGGCCACGCCTAACCATTGAATGTGGCCTTTAATCGCGAACCATCGCGGCATCTCCACGGAGTTACACATGAAAGCAAACACGCGCACCTTGCTGGTGCTCATTATTGGCCTCACTCTCGGCATCATGCTGGCCATCGGCCAGGGTGTGCTTGCCGAAAAAGAGAACAATGCTGCGTCATTGCCACTCAATGAGCTGCGCACCTTCACCGAGGTCTTCGCCCGCATCAAGAAAGACTATGTGGAACCCGTCAGCGACAAGGAGCTGTTGGAAAATGCCATCCGCGGCATGCTCTCCGGCCTCGACCCCCATTCCAGCTATCTCGACCCCGACAGTTTCAAAGACCTGCAGGTGGGCACCACCGGCGAATTCGGCGGACTCGGCATCGAGGTCGGCATGGAAGACGGCTTCGTCAAGGTCATCTCCCCCATCGACGACACCCCGGCCCAGCGTGCCGGCGTGAAGGCCGGCGACCTGGTTATTCGTCTCAATGAAAAACCCGTCAAGGGCATGACCCTGCGTGACGCGGTCAAGATCATGCGCGGCAAGGTGGGTACCGATATCACCCTCACCATCATCCGCGAAGGCGAGGAAAGACCCCTCAAGATCACCATCACCCGCGACATCATCAAAGTGAAGAGCGTGCGCCAGCGCAGCCTCGGAGACGGCTTCGGCTACCTCCGCATCTCCCAGTTCCAGTCACACACAGGTGAAAATCTGGCCGAGGCCATCGACAAGCTGAAGGAAGAAAGCGGCGGTTCACTGAAGGGCGTGGTGTTGGATCTGCGCAACAATCCAGGCGGCGTGCTGAATGCCGCTGTGGACGTCACCGACGCCTTCATCGACAACGGTCTGATCGTCTACACCAAGGGCCGCATCCGCGATTCAGAGCTGAAGTTCAACGCCACGCCGCGCACCCTGCTTGACGGCGCACCGCTGGTGGTGCTGGTCAACGGAGGCTCCGCCTCGGCCTCCGAGATCGTCGCCGGCGCCCTGCAAGATCACAAGCGCGCCATCATCGTCGGCACCCGCACCTTCGGCAAGGGCTCGGTACAGACCATCCTGCCGCTCAACAACAACACCGCCCTGAAGCTCACCACGGCCCGTTATTACACGCCGTCCGGCCGTTCCATCCAGGCCGAGGGCATCGAGCCGGACATCGTCCTCGAGCCGGTCAAGATCACCACCCTGGCGCATGCCGAGGATGGCCGCCTGAAAGAGGCCGATCTCACCGGTCATCTGGAAAACGGCAATGGCAAGGACAAGGACAAGGACAAGGACAAGGACAAGGACAAGAAGGAGTCCGACACCAAGGCCGACAAGAAGGCGGCCAAGCTGCCACTGGCACAGACCGACTACCAGCTCTACGAGGCCCTGAACATCCTCAAAGGGGTGCAGATTCTGGAAAGCCGCTAGTGTAATGTCCTGAATAAAACATATATTCAGGACGCTACGCTAAGGGACGCCACAGGAACACCCGCATGGTTGGCCTGTCTGCATTCAGAGGAATGAAAACCTATCTGCTCAGCCGGATAAAAACCGCATCCCTGCCAGCCCTGCTGTTGGCGGGGATGCTGTCCGGGCATCCGGTCTCGGCGGATCCCCTCACCCCCATCGCCGAGCCGGGCCGGCCGGCCATCAGCATCATCATCGATGACCTCGGCAACCTCCGCGATCGTGACCTGCGCGCCATCCGCCTGCCCTGGGCCATCACCTATGCCTTCCTGCCGCACACGCCCCATGCCCGCGAACTGGCCAATCTCGCCAACAGTCTCAACAAGGAGGTCATGCTGCACCTGCCCATGGAGGCCATGGAGCGCAATCGCCTCGGCCCCGGCGGCCTGACCCTGGACATGACCCGGCAACAGTTCCTGCACCAGCTGCGTGACGACATCACCGCCGTGCCCCACCTCGCCGGCATCAACAACCACATGGGCAGTCTGCTCACCCAGGACCTGGGCTACATGCGCTGGCTGATGCAGGAACTGGACAAACACGACGCGCTCTATTTCGTCGACAGCTACACCACCAAGACCAGCGTGGCAATACAGGCCGCCAACGAAAACTGGGTGCCCAACATCCGCCGCGACGTGTTCCTCGACAGCGACCGCGACCCCGCCAAAATCCGCGCCGAACTGCGCCGCACCGTGCGCCTGGCCCGTAAATACGGCATCGCCCTGGCCATCGGCCACCCCTATCCCGAGACCCTTGAGGTACTGGAGCAGGAACTGCCGCGACTGGCCGCTGAAGGCGTCGACATCCTGCCCGTCTCACAACTCCTCAATCAACACATGCAAAGGTTTCGCACATGGCGCGCGTTCTTGTCCCCCTAGCCCAGGGTTGTGAGGAACTGGAAGCCGTGACCATCATTGACCTGCTGGTGCGCGCCGGCATCGAGGTGGTCAGCGCCGGCCTCGAACCCGGCCCTGTGCACTGCAGCCGTGGTGTCATTATCCTCCCTGACACCACCCTCGATGAGGCCCTGCGGCACGACTTCGACATGATTGTGTTGCCCGGCGGCCTACCCGGTGCCGATCACCTCGACGCCGACCCACGCATCCACTCCCTGCTGAAAGACATGGCCGCACAGGGCAAGTACACCGCCGCCATCTGCGCCGCGCCCAAGGTGCTCGCCAGTTGCGGCCTGCTGACCGGCAGACGCGCCACCGCCTACCCCGGCACACTGGAAAAACTCGACCTGCCCGACACCACGAAAGAGCCCGCCGCCGTGGTCATCGACGGCCAGGTCATCACCTCGCGTGGGCCGGGCACGGCGATGGATTTCGCCCTCACCCTGATTGAAACCCTACTCGGCCGAGACAAGCGCAATGACGTCGAAATCGCTCTGCAGCGCCCGTAATTCTTCACAAACTGCCTAAAAACCCACTATTGCTTCAGGATTAATTAGCCGATAGAATCGGTCGATCTACAAGACGGCAGTCTCTATCGGGACTGCCTTTTTATTTTTAGCCTGTTTAACAAAAATTAATTGATTGAAGCACACCCAACCATGTCAAACACACTGATGACCACCTATGGACGGCTCCCCGTCAACTTCGAGAAAGGCGACGGCGCCTGGCTGTGGGATACGGAGGGCAGGCGCTACCTGGATGCCATCAGCGGTATCGCCGTCTGCAGCCTGGGCCATGCCCACCCGGCGGTTACCCGCGCCCTCTGCGAGCAGGCCGGCCAACTGGTGCACACCTCCAATCTGTACGGCATCCAGCGCCAGCAGGCGCTGGGTGACCGGCTCACCGCCGTGGCCGGCATGGATCGGGTGTTCTTCGGCAACTCCGGCGCCGAGGCCAATGAGGCCGCCATCAAGCTGGCGCGCCTGCACGGCCATGGCCTTGGCATCGAGCGGCCCGCCATCGTGGTTATGGAAGGCAGTTTTCACGGCCGCACCCTGGCCACCCTGAGCGCCACCGGCAACCGCAAGGTGCAAGCCGGTTTCGAGCCGCTGGTGAGTGGCTTTCTGCGCGTGCCCTACGGCGACCTCGAGGCCATCGCCGCACTGAGCAAGAATAAAGACATCGTCGCCGTGCTGGTGGAACCGGTGCAGGGTGAAAGCGGCATTCGTATCCCCGCCGACGACTATCTGCCCGGCATTCGCCAGCTGTGCGACGACAACGGCTGGCTGATGATGCTGGACGAGATCCAGACCGGCCTGTGCCGCAGCGGCGAATGGTTCGCCTGGCAGCACAGCGGCGCGCGGCCCGACGTGCTCACCAGCGCCAAGGCGCTGGGCAACGGCGTGCCCATCGGCGCCTGTCTGGCGCGGGGCGCAGCCGCCGAACTGTTCCATCCCGGCAACCACGGCTCCACTTTCGGCGGTAATCCGCTAGTCTGTGCCGCCGCACTGGCGGTCATCGACACCATGGATGAACATAAGCTCGCCGCCCGCGCCAAGGTCCTGGGCGAGCAGCTGCTGGCCGACTTGCGCAACGCCCTTGACGGCATCACAGGCATCAGCGAAATTCGTGGCCAGGGCCTGCTGCTGGCCATCGAGCTGAACCGGCCCTGTACCGAGCTGGTGCAACAGGCACTGGACGAGGGCCTGTTGATCAACGTGACCGCCGGCCAGGTGGTGCGCCTGTTGCCGCCGTTGACCCTGAGCGACGACGAGGCCGCGATGCTGGTGGACACCCTGTCCACCCTGATCCGCCGCTTTCTCGGCTGAGCCTTTCCACCCGACCCTGCAGAGATCACCGCCGTGGCCGTACGACACTTTCTGACCCTCAACGACCTGAGTCGTGACGAGCTGCGCGCCCTTATCCTGCGCGCCATCGAACTCAGGCAAATGCAACACAATGGCGAGATCTACCAGCCGCTGAAGAACAAAGTGTTGGGCATGGTATTCGAGAAATCCTCCACCCGCACCCGCGTGTCCTTTGAGGCCGGCATGACGCAGTTCGGCGGCCACGCCATCTTTCTCTCGCCTCGCGACACCCAGCTGGGACGCGGCGAGCCCATCGAGGACTCGGCGCGCGTCATGTCCCGCATGCTCGACGTGATCATGATCCGCACCTTCGAGCACGAGAAGATCGAGCGCTTCGCCGAGTTCTCCAGTGTGCCGGTGATCAACGCCCTCACCGACCAGTACCATCCCTGCCAGCTGCTGGCCGACATGCAGACCTGGACCGAGCAGCGAGGCGATATCGCGGGCAGAACCGTGGCCTGGATCGGCGATGGCAACAACATGTGCCACTCGTACATCAACGCTGCACGCCTGTTCGACTTCCAGCTGCGCATCGCCGCCCCCGAGGGCTATCTGCCGGACACGGCGATACTGGCAAGCAACGAAGACCACGCCCGCCTCTGCGCCACCCCCGCCGAGGCCGTGGCCGGTGCAGATCTGGTGGTCACCGACGTCTGGTCCAGCATGGGCCAGGAAGAGGAACAGGCGGCGCGCGAGAAGGCCTTCGCCGACTATCAGGTCGACGCCGAACTGATGGCGCAGGCCGCGCCCGACGCCCTGTTCATGCACTGTCTGCCCGCCCATCGCGGTGAGGAAGTGGCGGCCGAGGTCATCGACGGCCCGCAGAGCGTGGTATGGGACGAGGCCGAGAACCGCCTGCACTCACAAAAGGCCCTGCTGGAATTCCTCCTCGGCTGACGCTGGTACTCCATCAAGTTTATATTGATGGAGTACTAGTGGCGCCCCAGGCCGCCGCGCCTCTGTTATCATCCTCCGCGCGATGCAAGCCTTACTGGAAATCAAGAATATCGAGTGCCGTTACCGCGAACAGATCGTGGTCAGCGGTCTGTCCCTGCACATCAACGAAGGCAGCTTGGCCTGCCTGCTCGGCCCCAGCGGCTGCGGCAAGACCACGGCGCTACGTGCCATCGCCGGCTTCGAACCCATCAGCCAGGGCGAGATCCGCATGGGTGACGTCAGCCTGTCGCGCCCGGGCTTCACCCTGGCCCCGGAAAAACGCCGCCTGGGCATGGTCTTTCAGGACTACGCCCTGTTCCCGCACATGACCGTCGGCGACAACGTGGGCTTCGCCCTGCGCCACCAGTCGGGCCGTCAACGGCGTGAAACCGTCGAGCGCATGCTCAAACTGGTTGGCCTGTCGGATCTTGTCGCACGCTATCCCCACGAACTGTCCGGCGGGCAGCAACAGCGCGTGGCCCTGGCCCGCGCCCTCGCCGCCCAGCCGCGCGCCATCCTCATGGACGAACCCTTTTCCAATCTCGACGTGGATACCCGCGAACGCCTCAGTCTGGAAGTGCGCGACATCCTCAAGAACGCGGGTATCACCGGCATCCTCGTCACCCATCATCAGGACGAGGCCTTTGCCCTCGGCGACCAGGTCGGCGTCATGTCGCAAGGCCGCATCCTGCAGTGGGACACGCCCTTCAATCTCTACCACGAACCGCAAAATCGCTTCGTCGCCGACTTCATCGGTCAGGGTGTGTTCATTCCCGGCACCATGCTGAGCCGCGACACCGTGAAAACCGAACTCGGCGTATTGCAGGGCGACCGCGCCTACGACTGCCCACCGGGGGCACCCGTGGAGCTACTGTTACGCCCCGATGACATCGTCCCCGAGCCCGGCGGTCAGCTGCAGGCCCGCATCGTGCAGAAGGCCTTCAAGGGAGCCGAGACACTCTATACCCTGGAACTACCCACCGGCACCCAGCTGCTGTCCCTGCTTCCCAGCCACCTGGATCACGCCATCGGCGAACAGGTTGCCATCCGCGCGGATGTACACCATCTCGTCACCTTTCCCCGCTGATACACGCCCGACAACAACATCCATCTTGTGCGCACGGCGCACACTACACCTGCCCGTAGCGTGCGCTGTGCGCACGGTGGCACTGAAGGTAGAACCCGGTAAAAGGCTTTTTGGTTTTTTTGGGTTAAAAATACCCGGCACAAAAAAACGCGCCCCGGATAACCGGGGCGCGTTTAGCACGCGTCACTACTGCCTGCCTCAGAGGCCGGACAGATACTCCGACACCGCGATGATTTCCTCATCGGTCATACCCTGCGCCACCATGGCCATCATGCTGGCCGGATCATTGGTGCGGGTACCGGACTTGAAGTCCTTGAGCTGCTTGATCAGGTAATCCCTGGTCTGTCCGCCAATCACGGGGAACAGCGTGTTCTTCTTGTCCAGGCCCTTGCCCTGCTTGCCATGGCAGCGGATGCAGGCGGCAAAATCGCCCAGTTTCTTGTTGCCGCTCAGGTACACCTTCTCGCCCTTTTTGGCCAGTTTGGCATCGCCCGGCGTACCCTTCATCATCTTCAGGCTGGCATAATAAGCAGAGATATCCTTCAGATCCTGAGCCTCGGTCACCATGCCGGCCATGGCACTCATGGTATCGTCGTTACGGTTGCCCAACTGGAAATCCAGCGTTTGCTTGAAGATATAGCCCGCATACTGGCCCGCCAGGTGCGGGAAGGTGGTGGGATCGATGCTCATACCCTCGGCACCGTGGCAACCGCCACACATCTCGGCCTTTTCCTTTCCGGCTACCGGATCGCCTTCGCCATCACGCATGCTGCCGGCAATGTTCTTCTCCGCTGCGTAAGCTCCCCCCACACTCATCATCAAGGCAATGAGCAGTACAACTATTCCTATTCCGCTTCTTTTTGTCATGGAACAATACCCTTCACTTAAGTTGGAATCTTCCGTTGCCGCGACGCCGACCAGATATCGACCGTCAGAAATGCCGCGCCCCCCTCGAGTACTCCGTCAAGGTAGTATCGACGGGTTCAGCGCCACAGGGAAGTTATCCTGCACGACGCGCTTTCGAAGGCATAGTGGGCCTACGTCAAGAAAGCGCACCAACAGTAGGCGCTTTAGGCGACACCGCAGGACGGCTTCCCTGTGGCGCCCAGAGGGCTTGGCTGTCTGCGCCCACGGACTGCGTTGCTTTTTCTCGATTTGGACCCACCAAGTCTTCGAAAAAACGCCTTGCCGTGAACGCAGACAGCCAAGCTGAACCCGTCGATACTACCTTGACGGAGTACTAGCCGCAAAAGTATATCAAGCCCGCCGATCAGGTCAATTCTGCCCGGGAACCAGTAACGCCCGATAGTCGTGATGTACAGAGCTTGGTTTTGCACCGCTCGGACTTTTGAGTCCGTCATAGCGATAGAGTATTATCGCCGCAGCCTCCTGCATTAGCGTCAAGCATCGCGGATCGCAACCCAATGTGCAAGCAAGGCCGCAAACGCCATCATGATCCCGGCCCACACCGGTGTCAGCGACCTTAATTATTAAGCAAGTAAGTCGGTATCCCAAACCATGACCAGAAAATTGCTCTTTGCCCTCTGCCTGTTACTGTTGGGCGGCAACGTCTATGCAGAAACAAAATATGTTGTCGACCAGATCGTCATCACCCTGCGCTCAGGACAGTCCAACCAGCACCAGATACTCCGCACCCTGCCCAGCGGCACAAAGATGGAGGTGCTGGAAACAAGCGACAAATACAGCCGGGTGCGCCTCACCGACGGCACCGAGGGCTGGGTGCTGAACCAGTACATGACCGCAACCCCCATCGCCAAACACCGATTGGCGTCAGTGCAGAAAAAACTGGCCGGGCTGGAAGCGGAAAATATCCGTCTAAAAGAAGAACTGGTGGCCGCCAGCAGTAAGGAGGGCGACATCAGCACGCAGTACGCCAAGCTGAAAAAGGCCGATGAGAAACTCAACGAAGAGCTCGACCAGCTGCGCAGCGTCGCCGCCAAGCCCCTGCAACTGAAAAATGAAAACACCCGGCTGAAAAAAGCACTGCTGGATATTGAAAACGAGCACGAACTGGTGCAGCAGGAAAACCAGATGCTACGCGACAGCGCCGAACGCGAGTGGTTTCTCACTGGCGCCGGAGTCATCATCCTCGGCATCATCCTTGGCCTGATCGCCCCCAGCCTGCGACCACGCAAAAAGTCGAGCTGGAGTTCACTGTAGGAGCGGACCCCCGGGCCGCGATGGATGACCCGACTTCGTCATCGCGGCCCGGGGGCCCGCTCCTACAGCGATGGGTGCCAGCCTCCCTATTTCTCGATCTGACTGACGTCCCGCACCGCACCACGTGAGGCAGAGGTGGCGAGCGCCGCATAGGCGCGCAGGGCGGCGGACACCTGCCGCTCACGCCCCTGCGGCTTCCACGCCGCCTCCCCCTTCGCCACCATGGCCGTGCGCCGCGACGCCAGTTCCTCATCGGGGATCGCCAGGCGAATGGAGCGCTTGGGAATGTCAATCTCGATACGATCACCTTCTTCCACCAGGCCGATAGCGCCGCCCTCGGCGGCCTCCGGCGAGGCGTGGCCGATGGACAGGCCGGAGGTACCGCCGGAGAAGCGGCCATCGGTGATCAGGGCACAGACCTTGCCCAGCCCCTTTGATTTCAAATAGCTGGTGGGATACAGCATTTCCTGCATACCGGGGCCACCACGCGGGCCTTCGTAGCGAATGATGAGCACGTCACCTGCCTTGATCCGGTCGCCAAGAATGGCCGACACGGCGGCGTCCTGGCTCTCGAAGATGCGCGCGGGACCGCTGAAGGTGAGGATGGACTCATCCACCCCGGCGGTCTTCACCACACAGCCGTCCTCGGCGATGTTGCCATAGAGCACGGCAAGACCACCCTCGAGGCTGTAGGCATGCGCCAGATCGCGAATGCAGCCCTCGGCGCGATCATCATCCAGCGACGGCCAGCGCTTTTCCTGGCTGAAGGCCTGCTGGGTGGGCACGTTACCGGGGCCGGCGCGGAAAAACGTCTTCACCTGTTCGTCCCCGGTCTGCATTACATCCCACTGCGTCAATGCCTCGGCCAAACTTCCGGCATGGATCATGGGCAGATCGCGGTTGAGCAGTCCGGCACGATCCAGTTCGCCGAGGATGCCCATCACGCCGCCGGCACGATGTACGTCCTCCATGTGATATTTCTGCGTCGAGGGTGCCACCTTGCACAGTTGCGGCACACGCCGCGACAGGCGGTCGATGTCGTCCATGGTGAACTTCACATGCCCCTCTTCCGCCGCCGCCAGCAGGTGCAGGATGGTGTTGGTGGAGCCGCCCATGGCGATGTCCAGTGACATCGCGTTCTCGAAGGCGCCAAAGCTGGCCACCGAGCGCGGCAGCACCGAGGCATCATCGCGCTCGTACCAGGCACGGGCGATGTCGACAATGCGCCGCCCCGCTTCGAGAAACAGCTGGCGGCGATCGGCGTGGGTGGCCAGCATCGAGCCATTGCCCGGCAGCGACAGGCCCAAAGCCTCGGTCAGACAGTTCATGGAATTGGCGGTGAACATGCCGGAGCAGGAGCCGCAGGTGGGACAGGCGGAACGCTCCAGTTGCAACACCGTATCGTCGTCCACCGAGGCATCGGCGGCACTGACCATGGCATCCACCAGATCCAGGTGCACCTCCTGGCCATGAATCACCGCCTTGCCCGACTCCATCGGCCCGCCGGAGACAAAGATAGTCGGGATGTTCAGACGCAATGCGGCATTGAGCATGCCGGGGGTGATCTTGTCGCAATTGGAGATGCACACCAGGGCATCGGCACAGTGGGCGTTGACCATGTATTCCACCGAGTCGGCGATGAGCTCGCGTGAGGGCAGCGAATAGAGCATGCCGCTATGACCCATGGCGATGCCGTCGTCGATGGCAATGGTGTTGAATTCCTTGGCCACGCCGCCGGCCTTTTCCACCTCGCGCGCCACCAACTGACCCATATCCTTCAGATGTACGTGGCCGGGCACGAACTGGGTGAAGGAATTGGCAATGGCGATGATGGGCTTGTCAAAGTCACCATCTTTCATGCCGGTGGCGCGCCACAGGGCACGGGCGCCGGCCATGTTGCGGCCGTGGGTGGAAGTGCGGGAGCGGTATTCAGGCATGGTGTTCCTCGTCGCGGATTCTGTGCCGACAGCAGGCGGTTGAAGACAGACAGCAATAATAACAGATGCCCACCCGGCGGCGGCAGCACAGAAATTCTGCGGCCAGCAGAAAGGGGCTTTCCATGTATTCCAGGTACTTCAGATTGATCACTTGGAAGTCCCCTAAAGTCCACCTCAGTACTGCCGATACTTTTTCCGCATAAATATCCATGATTTACCTATCAATTTACTCTGGGATTCACCTCATGAAGAAATCCTTGTTCTGGCAGCTGTTCACACCGATCAGCCTGATTTTCGCCGTCTGCATCATTGCCCTGGCACTGATGATTCCCGATATGGTACGCAAAAATACCGAGCTGGAGGCCATTGCCCAGGCCGAGACCACCGTCCAGCAATTCAAGACACTGCGCGCCTATTACACCAAGAACGTGATCAAGAAGATCGCCGGCAAGGACGGCATTACCCCGGCCATCGATCACCGGACCAACCCCGACAGCATCCCCCTGCCGGCAACCATGATCCATGACCTCAGCGGCCTGCTCGCAGAGCAGGGCATCTCCATCCATCTCTATTCGGCCTTCCCGTTTCCCAATCGTGAAAGCCGCCAGATGGATGACTTCGGCAGCGAAGCCTGGCGCACCCTCAGCCAAAGCCCCGATACGGTTTTCAGCCGCACTGAGGAAGTCGACGGCAAGACCCTGGTCCGTGTCGCCATCGCCGACCGGATGGTCAACCAGGCCTGTGTCGACTGTCACAATTCCCGGGCCGACACGCCCAAGAATGACTGGCAGCTCAACGATGTCCGTGGCGTACTGGAAGTCGCCCTGCCCATCGATCAGTCACTCGCCAATGGCGCGATGCTGAGCAACGAAATCACCGGCTTCCTGCTCGCCACCGCCTTGCTCATCTTCGCCCTGCTCTATTTCATCTACAAAAAGACCATCGGTAAAAAACTCGAGCAACTGGCCACCGCCCTGCAGGAGATTGCCGAAGGTGACGGCGACCTGACCCGGCGCCTGGATGAAAGCCGCAAGGATGAACTGGGCGAAGTCGCCCACTGGTTCAACACCTTTGTCGGCAAACTGCAACACCTGGTGGGCGACATCAAGGGCTCCACGGATAGCCTGACGGGCTCCGCCCAGCAGCTCTCCCAGGTCGCCGAGAAGTCCAACACCGAAATCACCGAGCAGCAGATGCAGACCGACCAGCTGGCGACCGCCATCAACGAAATGGCCGCTGCGGTACAGGAGGTCGCACACAATACGCAGCAGGCGGCCGCAGCAGCGGATAAGGCCAACCGGGAGGCCGGCAACGGACGAAGCATCGTCAATGGCAACATCGACACCATGGACAGCCTCGCCAGTGAGATCCAAAAGGCCTCTGACGTCATCCATCAGCTGCAGTCAGAAACCAATGAGATCGGCGGCGTGCTGGACGTCATTCGAGGCATTGCCGAACAGACCAACCTGCTGGCCCTCAATGCCGCCATCGAGGCCGCCCGCGCCGGTGAACAGGGACGTGGTTTCGCCGTGGTCGCCGATGAAGTCCGCACCCTGGCAAGCCGCACACAGGAGTCCACGCAGGAGATTCAGAACATGATCGAGCGCCTGCAGTCACGCGCCCGGGAGGCGGTCAAGGTGATGGATGAAAACCAGGTGCAGAGTCAGGCCGGGGTGGAAAACGCCAGCCGGGTCAATGACTCACTGCAAAACATCAACACCGCCATCGAGGAAATCAGTGACCTCAACACACAGATCGCCAGCGCCGCCGAGGAGCAGAGTCATGTTGCCGAAGAGGTGAACCGAAACATCCAGCAGATCAGTCAGGGCACGGATGCCGCTGTCGGCGGCTCCGAGCAGGTCGCCCGGGCCAGCGAAGACCTGACCCAGCTGGCTGCGCAGTTGCGCGAGCTGGCGGACAGGTTTAAGACCTAATGAGGCCCACACCATCGAGCCAGCAATGCCAAGGGGTGTTTCTGGAGCGGGCCATGCCCGCGATGGATAATGGATGGGAAACCATAAATCCCTGTGGGAGCGGCTTCAGCCGCGAAGAAATAACAATCTTTTTTCGCGGCTGAAGCCGCTCCCACAATCTCTACAAATATTCGCGGACATGGCCCGCTCCATGTATGTTAACCACACTCCCTACCATGGAGGATGTAGCGAGATGTCTCTGGCACTCAGCGGCCCCGCGGTGCCAGCCAAAACCACCAGACAATAAAACCCATCAATGCCAGCCCGCCCAGGTTCACCAGCCAGTCGCTCATAGACGCCCTCCGGTACGCGCTCTCGGTTGAAAAAACCGCAAGCGGTTGGCGTTGCTGACCACGGTCACCGAGGACATGGCCATGGCGGCGCCGGCAATCACCGGGTTGAGCAGCGGCCCGCCGAAAGGGTACAGCACACCCGCCGCCACCGGGATACCCACCACGTTGTAGATGAAGGCGCCGAACAGGTTCTGCTTGATGTTGCGCACCGTGGCGCGGGAAACGGCGATGGCATCGGCCACACCGTGCAGGGAACCGCGCATGAGGGTGATATCGGCGCTCTCAATGGCCACATCGGTACCGGTGCCGATGGCGAAGCCTACGTCAGCACGCGCCAGCGCCGGGGCATCATTGATGCCGTCGCCCACCATACCCACCACACGCCCTTCGCCCTGCAGCGCGGCCACCTTGTCGGCCTTCTCGCCCGGCAGCACCTCGGCGATGACATCACTCACGCCCACCGTGCGCGCCACCGCCTCGGCCGTGGCACGGTTGTCGCCGGTGAGCAGCACCACGCGGATACCCTCGGCACGCAGGCGGGCAATGGCCTCGCGAGAGTCGGCCTTGACGGGGTCGCTGACCGCCAGCAGACCGGCGATACGGCCGTCCACGGCAAGGAACATGGGCGTCTGCGCCTCCGCGGCCAGGACCCCGGCACGCGCGACCAGCCCGCCGGGCTCTATGCCGTTGTCCGCCATCAGTTTGGCATTGCCGAACAACACCTTGCGGCCCTCCACGCATCCGCGCACGCCTCGGCCTTCGACGGCAGCGAAATCCTCGACCGCCGGCCATTCGATGCCCCGCTCCCGCGCCGCTTGCAGCACCGCCTCAGCCAGCGGGTGCTCGGAACCCTGCTCGATGGCCGCGGCCAGGTGCAACAGCCCGGCCTCGTCGAAACCGGGGGCGGGCTCCACGGCGGTCAGCGCCGGACGGCCCTCGGTGACGGTGCCGGTCTTATCCAGCACCACCGTATCCAGCGAACCGGCCCGCTGCAGGGCCTCGCCGTTGCGGATCAAAATGCCGTTCTCCGCCGCCTTGCCCACCCCCACCATAATGGCGATGGGTGTGGCCAGACCGAGGGCGCAGGGGCAGGCAATGATGAGCACGGTCATGGTGGTGACCAGCATATAGCTGACACGCGGCTCGGGGCCGAAGTTGTACCAGGCAAGACAGGTGAGCACGGCGATGATCAGCACCGTGGGCACAAACACGCTGGCGATGCGGTCGGCCAGGCGACCGATGGCCGGCTTGGAATTCTGCGCCTGACGCACCATTTCGACAATACGCGCCAGCGCCGTGTCGGCACCCACATGTTTCGCCTGCATGAGGAAGCTGCCGCGCTTGTTCAGGGTGCCGCCCACCACCTCGTCATCCACGGCCTTGGACACCGGCATGGGCTCGCCGGTGAGCATGGATTCATCCACCGTGGTGCTACCATCGATGATCACGCCATCCACCGGGATCTTCTCGCCGGGGCGCACGCGCAGGGTCTCGTTGAGACCCACCTGTTCGATGGGCACGTCCCGCTCACGGCCCTCGCGCACCACCCGTGCGGTCTTCGGCGCCAGACCGATGAGGCGCTTGATGGCCTCGGAGGTCTTGCCGCGGGCGCGCATCTCCAGCGCCCCGCCGAGGTTGATGAGGGCGATGATGATGGCCGCCGCCTCGAAGTACAGATGACGGGCGGACTCAGGCACCAGCGTAGGCCACAGTAACACCAGGCTGGAATAGACCCAGGCGGTGCCGGTGCCCAGGGCCACCAGGGTGTCCATATTGGCGTTGTGATTGACGAAGGATTTCCACGCGCCACTGAAGAAGCGCCCACCGGCGTACCAGAGCACGAACAGCGACAGCCCGGCGACCACGAACCAGAACACCCGCCCCGCGCCCGCCAGCGGTGGCATCAGCCCCAACCAACCGGCCAGCATCAGTGGAAAACCGATAGCACCGGCAACCAGGGCCTGGCGCAACAGACGATGATAATGGGCCTGCTCGGCGGCCTCCTTCTCGGCCTCGTCAGCGGCGCTCTTCAGCTCGGCGGCCTCGTAGCCGGCGGCGATAACGGCCTTGATGAGCTCTTCGGCAGTGACCTCGCCCGTCACCTCGGCGGTGTGCTCGGCGAAGTTGACGCTGGCGGCCTCCACCCCCGGCACTGATTTCAGCGCGCCCTCCACCGCCCCCACGCAACCCGCGCAGGCCATACCACCGATGGACAACCGAACCGTCGGCATCAGGCGCTCTTCACCACCGCCGGATAGCCCGCCTCGGTGAGCACCTGGCACACCGTCTGTGGATCCACCTCGCCCGCCACCTTGGCGGTACCGGCGTCTAAGTCAAACTCGGCGGAAACAAAACCCGGCACACCCGCCAGGACCTTATTGGCATTGGCGGTACAGCCGGCGCACTTCATGCCCTGGACAAAGAATTCAGTGGTGGTTTCTGACATGGTTCTGCGACTCCTGCTGGTTGAGTTTACATCGGCCTGTGGTGCGCAAAAAAACGCATTCACCACAAAGTGCGCGAAGGATCGCAAAGTACCACGCCCGGGGGAAATATGCCGAAAGGGTAGGAGGAGGCCACGCACGCAATAGCCCGCAAAGCCTATGTAAACATGTCGGTTTTCTTTACAAATTCACCATCACACGCCGTCAAAAAATTTCACATGCACACAATATGGCTGTATTCAAACACGAAATTCTATACGGCATAAAAATTGCTTATTGGTCATAAATCAATCAAATCGGTTAAAATTTCACCGCTGGTCAACCCGATCCGCGCAGAAATGCCGCCATCAGGAATTGTCGTATGAGAGTTTTCTTGCTGTTATTGCTGGCCTTCGGCACCGAGCGGGCACTGGCCGAAACCACCCTCAGCCCCAAAGAGGCCAAGGAGATGCGCTGCCTGGCGTTGAATATCTATTTCGAGGCCCGCAGCGAGCCCGTCGATGGCCAGCTTGCCGTCGCCTTCGTGACCATCAACCGCATGCAGAACCGGCGTTACCCGAACACCCTCTGCGGCGTGGTGTGGCAAAAGCGCCAATTCAGCTGGACCCACGACGGCAAGAGTGACCGGCCCTCCGAGCATCGCGCCTGGGGACAGGCACAGATGATCGCCCGCTTCATTTTCAACAAATACATGGCCCTGCCGGAGAAGGTGCGTCGTATTATGGATCGCACCAATGGCGCCCTGCACTACTACGCCCCCAAGCTGGCCGACCCTTACTGGGCCAAGGCCAAGGAAGTCACCTTCACCGTCGGCGGCCACGTCTTCCTGGCCGAGCGCTCCTGAAAAAAACAGACTACACCTGAACCCTCGGATTCAGGTACAGGCCTCGTAGGAGCGGACCCTCGGGCCGCGATAGCTTGGTGGGATTCAGGTCGCGGCCCGAGGGTCCGCTCCTACAGGGGCTGGATAGGCCGTGGCATACCAGATGATGCCGAACCTGCCGGCTCAAGCAAGCTCACGATGGGCTGCCATTTGGCTGTCAACCTGGTCGTCTCAAACCGCTACGGCAAACAATCCCGGGCACCACCGCCAATGTCACCCCTGAGCCGGCAACTTCCACGGCAGGTCGCCATTCCCCTCCGCCTGCGAACGCTGGGTGAGAATGTAGGGACGGGTATCAGAGGATTCGTAATAGGTGCGGGTGATCATCTCGCTCATGATGCCGGTGGTAAAAAACTGGATCGAGACCACCACCAGCAGCACCCCCAGTAACAGCAGTGGACGATTACCGATCTGCTCGCCGAACACCAACTTGATAAAGGCCAGATAGGTCAGAATCAGGCCGCCCAGGCCACCCATCACCAGGCCGATGCGGCCAAAGAAGTGACCCGGCCGGGCACGGAAGCGCATGAAAAAATACACGAACATCAGATCCAGCAACACCCGATAGGCGCGCGAGATACCGTATTTGGACTCGCCATACTGGCGCGCATGATGTTTCACCACTTCCTCCTTGATGCGCGAAGGCGAGGTGTTGGTGGCCACCCAGGCGGGGATGAAGCGGTGCATCTCGCCATACAGGCGGATATTCTTGATCACCGTGGCGCGGTAGACCTTGAGACTGCAGCCATAGTCATGCAGGCGCACGCCGGTGATGCGGCCGATGAGACGGTTGGCGATACGCGAGGGGATCTTGCGCATCACCAGATTGTCGTGGCGATCCTTGCGCCAGCCGGACAGCAGGTCGAGATCTTCACACAGCAGGCGCGCCACCATGCGCGGGATGTCGGTGGGGTCGTTCTGCAGATCGCCGTCCATGGTGACAATGACATCACCGCGAGCATGGTCGATACCAGCCTGCATGGCGGCGGTCTGGCCAAAGTTGCGCTGCAGCTCGATGAGATGCACGTGCGCATTGCCCTCTTCCAGTGACTTACGCACCACCGCCACCGTATTGTCACTGCTGCCGTCGTCCACCAGCACCAGTTCCCAGGGGGCGGAATAGTCCTTCAGGGCCTCGTTGATGGTCGTGATCAGTGGCCCGACGCTTTCTTCTTCGTTATACAGGGGAACAACCACCGACAGGGGGCAGACCTCCGCAACAGGCATATCGGTCACATTCTTTTCAGTCACATCATTCGTCACAGACATATCGTTCCACAGATAAACCGGAGCACCGCACATCGACGCAATTGCGGCGACTATACCATCAAGGGGCGACGGACTCTCCAAGGGCGTCATTCAACCTAGATTAATCAGTTGAACGGCTTGTCCAGTGGTTCTGAGTGTTCGTCTGGCGTAGCCAAAAAAATAAGTTAATGGCCCTGCTCCTTAACGAGTTTTTTTGCATAGTCAGGCGGGCACTCAGAGCTGCTGGACAGGTCGTAGCGTCCTCACCCAGCCGGTGAAGTCTAGCTTTGAGATGAATTCGTTTATTTCCATGCACTTAGACTTACCTCGAAGCGGTCAACTGATTAATCTAGGTTCAAATCCATACCCTCGAGAAACAGCCACGCAAATGGTTGCGTCCGAAAACGGCGAGAATAGCAAAGGGACGTTTGCTAGGCTTGCCGAATGGATCTTGATCACGATGCCTGCTACCGCGCGATTGTAACGCGAGATGCCCGCTTTGACGGTCGTCTGTATATCGGCGTTCGCACCACCGGAATTTACTGCCGACCGATCTGTCCTGCACGTACACCCAAACGCGAAAATGTCTCGTTCTATCCGACGGCCGCCGCGGCCCAGGAGGCCGGGTTTCGCCCTTGCCTGCGCTGCCGGCCGGAAAATTCGCCGGATCTGGCGGTATGGAACGGTACCTCAAACACCGTCAAGCGGGCACTCGCATTGATCGGCGAAGGGGCAATGGATGGCGAAACAGTCGATCATCTCGCCGAACACCTGGGTGTCGGTGAGCGCCACCTCAGGCGACTCTTCCAGCAACATCTTGGGGCATCGCCGATTGCGGTCGCCCAAACCCGTCGCATCCTGTTTGCCAAACAGCTGATCATGGAAACCCGAATGCCGATGACCGAAATCGCGCATGCCGCCGGCTTCGGCAGCATTCGTCGCTTCAACGCGGTTTTTCAGACACTGTACAAACGACCACCCGGCGCGCTGCGCCGCACACACCAGAGCACTCACAGTGACATATCCGCAGCTTCAAATATCATGCTGACAATGTCCTATGCTGCACCGTACAACTGGCCCAGCATGATTTCATTTCTGAAAACGCGTGCTATTCCGGGGGTTGAGTGGGTAGACGAGCAAGACCGATATCACCGCTCGATTGCGCTGGATGGCTACCACGGTACCGTCCGTGTTGCGTTCGTTGAAAAGAAAAAATGTTTGCGCGCGACAATCCGTTTCCCGCGCGTATCAAGCCTCGCCTTCATCGTCAGCCGCCTTCGCCGGGTATTTGATCTCACGGCCGATCCCATCGCCATCGACGCCCACCTTGCCGATGACCCCCGGCTCGCACCGCTGATCGCCGCCCGGCCCGGCTTGCGCGTACCCGGCGCGTGGGACGGGTTCGAACTTGGCATTCGTGCGATTCTCGGACAACAAATTACCGTCGCTGCCGCCACAACACTCGCGGGCAAACTGGTATCCCTGTACGGGGAGCCACTTGAAACGTCGTTAAAAACAGAAGGACTGAGCCATGTCTTTCCATCGCCGAAGCGCCTTGCTGCGGCAGACTTACGCTTGCTCGGTATGCCCGGCACCCGCGCCCGTGCGTTGTCGGCGCTGAGCGAGGCGGTCCTGGAAAGCCCGAATATGCTCAGCACCAGCCAGGCACCGGAAGTCACACTCGAACGCCTGAAGACATTGCCCGGTATCGGCGACTGGACCAGCCAATACATTCTCATGCGTGCGCTTTGCGAACCCGATGCATTTCCGGCGGCCGACATTGGTTTGATGCGCGCAATGGCCGCCAAAAAGGGACAACGCCCGACACCCGCCACACTTCTTGAGCGAGCCGAAACCTGGCGGCCCTGGCGGGCCTACGCCGCACTGCATCTTTGGGCTTCCGAAGGCAACACATCGGCTGTGCACGACAAAGAGAAAATCACCGATGCTGCAACACTTACCCCCTGAAACTCTGTTCCGTGATCAACTGGAAACGCCCATCGGTACGATGCTGGTCATCACCGATAAACAGGAACGCCTGCGCGCCCTTGACTGGCGTGAATACGAAGACCGCATGCACCGGCTTTTGCAGCTTCATGCCAAAAAGAAAAACAGAGAATATGAGTTACAAGCGGCCCCCCTGCCGGCCGCCATACACAAAGCACTGGATGCCTATTTCGCCGGCAACTTCGTCCCAGTGAACGACATCCCCGTCTACACCACTGGAACCGTATTCCAGCAAGCCGTCTGGCGTGCACTCAGAAACATTCCGGCCGGCACCACGCTCAGCTACAGCGCGCTGGCCAAAAACCTGGGACGGCCGAAAGCGGTGCGCGCCGTCGGCACCGCCAACGGCGCCAACCCTGTCGGTATTGTCATTCCCTGCCACCGGGTAATCGGGATGGATGGATCCATGGCGGGGTACGGCGGCGGGCTTGCGCGCAAGCGCTGGCTGCTTGCGCACGAAGCCGCCGGCCTTAGCCCGTAAAATATTCACAAATATTATCCTGAATCCGTGGATTCAGAATTATCTTAAGGAACACTCATGACAACATCGACGAAGCACAAAGCAAAAATTTTCCGCGACCTGAACACCCAGGGTCATCTACTGCTACCCAACGCCTGGGACGCGGCAAGCGCACGTATTTTCGAAGCGGCGGGTTTTCCTGCCATTGGAACCACCAGTGCCGGCATTGCCTATAGCCGAGGGTTTCGTGACGCCCAGCAAATCAGCAGAGAAGAGATGATGCACGAAGTGGCCATTATTGCCCGCGCGGTGGACATACCGGTAACGGCAGACATCGAAGCAGGCTATGGCCCCAGCGCTGGCGACGTCACCAAAACAGTGCGCGCTGTTATTGATGCAGGCGCGGTCGGCATCAATCTGGAAGACAATACCCATGGCGGAACCCACCCGCTCTTTGACATCACCGCGCAGGTCGAAAGAATTGCGGCGGCAAAGTCAGAAGGCGACCGGAACGGAATTGCACTGACAGTCAACGCACGCACTGACAGCTTTCTGCTTGATCTGGGAGCCGATGAAAACGAACGGACCGCGATGACCATCGAACGCGGCCATGCCTACCTTGCCGCCGGAGCCGATCTCATCTTTGTGCCAAAGTTAATCGACGCCCGCATTGCGCGACACCTATCGGACGCTTTTGAAGGCCGCCTGAACCTGATGGCCATGCCTGGCGCACCAGCGGCAAACGTACTGTTCAACGCCGGAGTCCAGCGCGTCAGCCTCGGCCCGACCGCGATGTTGGCAAGCCTCGGCACAGTGCAAAA
>CAJVYS010000018.1 GCA_913009875.1 uncultured Gammaproteobacteria bacterium
GTAGAGTGTATAATGGTTTAGAGTGGACGAGGGGTGTTTGTTATTTTTTTTTTTTTTTATGTTATTTTTTTTTTTTTTCAAGCAGAAGACGGCATACGAGATATATCAGTGTGACTGGAGTTCAGACGTGTGCTCTTCCGATCTGCGTTGAATAACAAACTTATTGCTTATTGAATAATAATGTCAGTGACTTGCCACGGCAGGTTGCGGAGAGTGATCAATGGCTTTGAAGGATTCCATCGCGTGGTACCATTTTTCTGCGCCAAAGAACTTTTATCCGCTGGCCGGCAAGATGATTCCCTGGTTTTGGGGGCTGACCATCGTGCTGCTGCTGGTGGGGCTCTATCTCAGCTTCTTTGTCGCCCCCACGGACTACAAGCAGGGCGAAAGCTACCGCATTATTTTCATCCACGTGCCGGCGGCCTGGATGTCCATGCTCATCTATCTGGTGATGGCGACCTATGCCATCATCGGCATGGCCTGGAAGGTGCGCCTGGCGGACATGATGGCCTCGGCGCTGGCGCCCACCGGGGCCATGTTCACCTTCCTCGCTCTGTGGACCGGCGCCTTCTGGGGCAAGCCCACCTGGGGCACCTACTGGGTATGGGATGCGCGCCTGACCTCCGAACTGATCCTGCTGTTCCTGTATATCGGTTTCATCTCCCTGCAGTCGGCCATCGACGATCCACGCCGCGCCGCCAAGGCCTCTGGCCTGCTGGCCATTGTCGGCGTGATCAATCTGCCCATCATCTATTTCTCCGTGCAGTGGTGGAACACCCTGCACCAGGGCGCCTCCGTCAGCCCCACCATGGCACCGAAGATGGCCGCCATCATGCTCATGACCATGCTGATCATGACCGTTGCTTTCTGGATGTACACCATCGCGATTGTTTTGATGCGTGTGAGGCGAATTATTTTGGAAAGAGAGCGTCAGACATCCTGGGTGATGGAATTGCTCGGTGGTGAAATGGCTGGCGAAAAGGGTGAGCGGAAATGAGTGAGTTCTTTGCCATGGGTGGTCACGGCTTCTATATCTGGGCCTCTTACGGTGTTACCGCCCTGTTCATGATCATTGAAGTGATTGCCGTGATACGCGGCAAGCGCACGGTGGAAAAGCGTCTGGCGCGGCTGGCTCGGGCTGCACGCACAGCATAGACAATAAGGATTAAACAGCATGAAAACACGTCATAAACGTATGGCATTTATCCTGGCCGGCCTGGCCGGCCTGGCTGTGGCGGCCGGGCTGGTGCTGAATGCGCTGAACAGTAATCTGGCCCTGTATATCAGTCCCACCGATGTGTTGGCCGGTGATGCCCCCAAGGGTCAGACTTTCCGTCTCGGCGGCATGGTGGTCGAAGACAGCCTGAGGCGCGAAGATGACGGTCTGACCGTACATTTCAAGGTGACCGACAGCGCCAATACCATCCCGGTGACGTTTACCGGTATCCTGCCGGATCTGTTCGAGGAAGGGCAGGGTGTGGTGGCGCAGGGCAAGATGCAGGGCGAGGTCTTTGCCGCTACCGAGGTACTGGCCAAGCACGATGAAAACTACATGTCGCCACAGGTGGCCGACATGATGGAAGAGGGTGAGAAGCTCAAGCAGCAGCAACAGGGTGGCACGGCGGCAGTTCCACAGACACCGTAGCCCGTACAGATATATCGTGTATTCCGACGTTAATCCCAAGCAGACAAATCCAAAGCAAGGCAAGGTAACCGACTTATGATTCCGGAAATTGGACATTTTGCGCTCATTCTGGCGCTGTGCGTGGTCCTGGTGCAGGGGGTTGTTTCCATCGCCGGCGCGCAGCTGGGCATCCGCTCCTGGATGGAGCTGGCGCGGCCGGCGGCACAGGCCTACTTCGTGTTTATTGCCGTCGCCTTTGGTTGTCTGACCTATGCCTTTATCGTCAATGACTTTTCTGTGCGCTATGTGGCCTCGGTGTCCAATTCCATGCTGCCTCTTCAATACCGGATTGCGGCCGTCTGGGGTGGTCACGAGGGCTCGCTGCTGCTGTGGGCGCTCTTGCTAGGGGTGTGGACGCTGGCGGTGTCGCGCTACTCACGCAACCTGCCGCTGGAGATGGTGTCACGCGTGATCGGCGTCATGGGCCTTATTTCGGTGGGCTTTCTGCTCTTCATGCTGTTTACCTCCAACCCCTTTGATCGCCTGCTGCCGGCGGCACTGGACGGCCGTGACCTCAACCCGCTGCTGCAGGATCCGGGGCTGATCATCCATCCGCCATTGCTGTATATCGGCTATGTGGGCTTTTCTGTCGCCTTCGCCTTCGCCATCGCCGCCCTGCTGGGTGGCCATATGGACGCCACCTGGGCGCGTTGGTCGCGCCCGTGGACCACTGTGGCGTGGGTCTTTCTCACCCTTGGTATCTCTCTGGGCAGTTGGTGGGCCTATTACGAACTGGGCTGGGGCGGTTGGTGGTTCTGGGATCCGGTCGAGAACGCCTCCTTCATGCCATGGCTGGTGGGTACCGCGCTGGTGCATTCGCTGGCGGTGACCGAGAAGCGCGGCAGCTTCAAGAACTGGACCGTATTGCTGGCCATCCTTGCCTTCTCGCTGAGCCTGCTGGGTACCTTTCTGGTGCGTTCCGGTGTGCTGACCTCGGTGCACGCCTTTGCCACCGATCCCGAGCGCGGCGTGTTCATCCTGGGCTTCCTGGTGGTGGTGATCGGCGGTTCGCTGGCCCTCTATGCCTGGCGGGCGCCAAAGGTGGGCCTGGGTGGCCGTTTCCAGCTGGTGTCGCGAGAGACCTTCCTGCTGACCAATAATGTGTTGTTGGTGGTGGCCTGTGGTGCGGTGTTGTTGGGCACCCTGTATCCGCTGCTGCTGGATTCGCTGGATCTGGGCAAGATCTCTGTCGGCCCTCCCTATTTCGATACCGTATTCCTGCCGCTGATGGTGCCACTGATCTTCCTCATGGGCGTGGGACCGATGGCGCGCTGGAAGAATGCCTCGATTCCGGACATGGCCGATCGTCTGCGCTGGGCCGGCGCCGTCAGTGTGGTGATGGCGCTGATCCTGCCCTTCGTGATGGGCAAATGGTCGGCGCTGGCCAGTCTTGGTTTTGCCCTGGCCTTCTGGGTGTTCGCCAGTTCAGTGGTGAATATTCGCGAGCGTATGGCCACGACCCGGGCGAACTCGAAGGCCGGCCTGCTGGCGCGCATTCTCGGCCTGCCACGCGCCTATCTGGGCATGCACGCGGCGCATATCGGCGTAGGCGTGTTTATCATGGGCGTGACCATGGTGAACACCTACGAGGTCGAGAAGGACATGCGTATGGATATCGGCGACACCGTCGCCATGGGCGGCTATACCTTCCGTTTCGATGGTGTGACCCAAATCGAGGGCCCCAACTATAACGCCAGCCGGGGCCAGATCCTGGTGTCAAAGGACGGCAAGCCGGTCACTGTGCTGTTCCCCGAGAAGCGTACCTATCTGGTGCAGACCATGCCCATGACCGAGGCCGCCATCGATACCGGCCTGTTCCGTGATCTGTATGTCTCCCTGGGCGAGCCGGTGAGCAATGGGGCGTGGAGTGTGCGCGTTTATTACAAACCCTTCGTGAGCTGGATCTGGGGCGGCACCGCCATCATGGCGTTGGGTGGCCTACTGGCTATCAGCGACCGCCGTTACCGCCTCGCCGCCCGTCGCCGGCGCAAAGAGGCCAAGGTCGTGACCGCGGCTGGCGATGCCGGTCTGGCGACGGAGGAGAAATAAAACATGCGTTTTCTGCTGCCGCTGGGCCTTTTTACCGTCATCGTCGGTTTTCTCTGGGTGGGGCTGAGTCTCAACCCGCGCGAGGTGCCGTCCCCCTTCATCGACAAGCCGGCGCCGGACTTCACCCTTCCGCAGCTGCACGATCCGCAGAAGACCTTCTCCAACAAGGACATGTTGGGCAAGGTGTGGATGCTCAATGTATGGGCGTCGTGGTGCGTGGCCTGTCGTCAGGAACATCCGCTGCTGGTGCAGATGGCGCGCGCGAAGCTGTTTCCCGTGGTCGGCCTGAATTACAAGGACGGACGTGAGGATGCTCTGCGCTGGCTGCTGGATGACGGCGATCCCTATGTGCTGAGCGTGATGGACAACAAAGGCGACGTGGGCATCGACTACGGTGTCTATGGCGTGCCGGAATCCTTCGTCATCGACAAGCAGGGCGTGATCCGCCACAAGGTGATCGGGCCGCTGGGACCGGCGGAACTGCAAAACTGTGTGATTCCACTGGTGCGTGAGCTGGAGAAGGCCACCGCCGAGAACCCGATTTCCGACGAGGTGAAAAAAGCATGCGCCTGATGTCGTCGTTGAGTGCGGTATTTGCCGTCATATTACTGTTGCAGGTCCCCTTGTTATCGGCCAAAGAGGCGGTACCGATGGCGGAAGACCCGGTGCTGGAAAAGATAGTCAACGAGATTTCCGCCGAACTGCGCTGCCTGGTGTGTCAGAACCAGACTATTGCCGATTCCCACGCCGATCTGGCCGTCGACCTGAAAAACCAGGTGCGGGAGATGGTGCACGAGGGCAAGACACAAGATGAAATCGTCGACTACATGGTGCAGCGCTATGGTGATTTTGTTCGTTACCGTCCGCCGGTGAAGGCCTCGACTTATCTGTTGTGGGCAGGCCCTTTTCTGTTGCTGTTTCTCGGTATTTTCGTGCTGATACTGAATCTGAAGAAGCGCCGTTTACTGGCGGGTGAGCAGGATACGGCGCTATCGCCGGAGGAAAGTGAGCGCCTGACGCAGCTGTTGAAGTCTGAAGAAGAGAAGAACAAATCATGATGATTTTCTGGTTGGTTGCGGTATTGCTGATTGTTGCCGCGTTGCTGTTTTTGTTGCCACCTTTGGTCAAGGCTCGTGCCGGCGAGGGTGACGCCTTGGCGCGTGATGAACTGAATCTGACGATTTTCAAAGATCAGATGGAGGAGTTGGAGGCAGACCTGGCAGCGGGTGTGCTGACATCGGAACAATACGACGTTGCGCGGCAAGATATTGAACGTGACTTCGTGCGTGACAGCGGCGGCGAGAACAGCGAGACCGTCGGTCAGACCGACCGTATTATCGGTCGTGCGGCAGCGGTGGTCATTCTGGTGTTGGTGCCGGTGCTGGCGGTGAGTCTCTATGGCCTTCTGGGCACCGGCGCGGCGGGGCTCGATCCCGACAGTGCCAGGTCTGATGTGCAGGCTGAGGGCCATCAAGGTACGCTGGAGGAGCAGATCGTCATGCTGCAGGAGCACTTGCAGAACAACCCCGAGGATGCCGAGGGGTGGCTGATGCTGGCGCGTTCCTATTACTTCATGAAGGACTTCGCCGCCGCCAGTGAGGCCTATACACGAGCGGCGGCATTGATTCAGGATCCCGACCCGAACCTGTTTGCCGACTGGGCCGATGCCGCCGCCATGGCGCAGGGCCGGCAGATGGCGGGCAGGCCCTACGAACTGGCGAAGAAGGCCCTGAGCCTTCAGCCCCTCCACCAGAAGGCCTTGTGGCTGGCAGGTACGGCGGCCTTTCAGGCCGAAGATTACACCACCACCCTGGAGTACTGGCAGCGTTTGGTGAAGCAGTTCCCGGAAGGCTCTGAAAACCATGTGCAGATGCAGCGTAATATCGATGAAATCAAGGAGATGCTGGGAACCTCGGTGGAGACTCAAACGGCTGCGGCCCAGGTGCCAGCGGTAGCCGGGGGCGCCACTTTGCACGGTGTGGTGCGTCTGTCTGATGAGCTGAAGGGACGCGTGTCACCGGAGCAGACGGTGTTTGTCTATGCCCGCGCGCCGAGTGGTCCGCGCATGCCGCTGGCCATCGTACGCAAGCAGGTGAAAGACCTGCCGTTGACCTTTACCCTGGACGACTCCACGGCCATGACGCCGGCCATGAAGCTGTCGGCCTTCCCGCAGGTGGTCGTGGGTGCGCGGGTTTCCCGGAGCGGGAATGCGGTTCCGCAGAGTGGTGATATGGAGACCGTCATGGGGCCCGTCGAGGTATCGACTGCTGGCGAGCTGGAACTGGTGATCGACTCGGTCGTGCCGTAGTATAGGCGCGGTTTTTTAGCGTAAATTCTGTACCATAAATTGTTTGTCGCCAAATGCTTGGCGTGACACTTTATCGAAGTGACACTTTATCGAAATTAACTGATATGCAGGAGATGCAATATGAATCGCAGGGTTGTTTTTCATCGTGTCTTTGTACTGTCTTTGGTGCTGTTTGCCGTCGCAGCGGCTCAAGCGGGCGACCCCCAGCGTGGGCGGCAGATTTATATTGATCGCTGCGCGGGTTGTCATGGCCTGACGGGCTCGCCGACCATGGCCGCGGTGCCGGCCTTTTCGCGCGGCGAAGGGGTGATGAAACCGGATCATGAATTATTGGCCTTTATCAAGCGTGGCAAGGGTGTCATGCCGAGCTATGACGGCCTGTTGACCGAGATGGAAATCCGCGACACCCTCGCCTATATCAGGACCCTGTTTTGATGAAACGTCGTATTCGGGCCGCGGGGATTATTGCCCTGATCGCCACGATGACTGCAGGTTTGACGGGCTGTTCCGATGACCAGCCCGCTACCAATGACACCACACAAGTAGCACCATCCGCCAGTGCACCGGTTGCCGCGCCCGCGCCGCAGGCGAAGGGCGGCTATCACGTCGCCGATACCTTCAACGTGGGTGAATACACCTATGTGCGTTCGATGGTGCTGGACAAGAAAAAGGGCAGCGTCTGGGTGGGTACCAGTGTTGGCGCAATGGAGGTGGATGTCGCCACCCATGCACTGCTGGGAACCTATACGCGCGAGCACGGCCTGGCCAATGAATATGTGTTCGGTATGCTGATTGACAGCCAGGGCAACCGCTGGTTCGGCACCAATGGCGGCGGGGTCTCGCGGCTTTCCGCGGAAGATGAGTGGAAGACGTTTTTCCCCATGCACGGCCTTGCGGATTACTGGATTTACTCCTTCGTCGAGGATTCCAAGGGGGATATCTGGATCGGCACCTGGGCCGGACTGAGCCATTTCGCCCCCAAGACAGAAAAATTCACCACCTATCTCACCCAGCTGGTCAACGAATGGGTGTATGGCCTGGGCGTTGATTCCAAGGACAATATCTGGATCGGCACCGAGGGTGGCGTCAATATGTTCGACGGCAGCCAGTGGCATACCTGGACACACGAAGATGGCCTCGGCGCCAGCAATGAAAACAACCTGCCGGTCAGCACCAACACCGGGCTGGGCACCCGTTCGCGGCATGATCTCAGCATCATGGCGGAGGGCCAGTCGACCTATAACCCCAACTATGTCTTTACCCTGTTGGTCGACCCCGAGGACAAGGTGTGGGCAGGTACCTGGGGCGGTGGGGTGGCCCGCTTCGACGGCAAGAAATGGGAGAACTTCACGACCGCAGACGGTCTGGGCGGCAATATCATCTACAGCATCGCGCGCAGCGAAGACGGAACGATGTGGTTTGGCACCAGTGGTGGCCTGACGTCCTTTGATGGAAAGAACTGGCGGATTTTCACAAAGCGGGATGGTCTTCTGGATGACCACGTGTACGCCATTATTCCGACCGACAACGGTGAGGTTTGGGTGGGCACCCGCTCCGGTGTGACCCTGCTGAGTAAATCGCTGAATAATAAATAGCCAGTAGCCTGGATGAAGCGCAGCGGAATCCGGGGAGCGATTGGGACAAACCTCCCGGATTTCGCCATGCTGCATCCGGGCAACTTGCTGAGATTAAGTTGAGTTATGAGTAATAAAGTAGTTACCCATGATAAAAAAATGCCGGAGAGATAGGGTATCTACCGCAATGTTATTAAGTTAAGCCTGACGTCCTGCTTGTTGTAGGTTGGCGGTGACGAAGGAACCCCAACATTGTTGGTTTTGTTGGGGTTCGCAGGCTCACCCCCAACCTACAAAACAATCGTGATTTTGTTAACTTAATGGCATTGGTATCTACCGGCATGTTTGATTCAAGAAATTGGAGGGACTTGTGAATATCAGTTCAAAACATCTGGCGATTGGCGCCATTGCAGTAGGTGGGCTTGTCATTGGCGCCTATACCATAGGTACCAAAAAGGCCGAAGTGCCTGTACCGGCAGCGGCTCAGACGGCGCCCGCCACCACGGCCGTTCCGGGCCACCCGGGTGGCGTTCCCCCGGTGAGCGATCTGCTGCCCAGTGATGCACCGACGGCGAAGACGGCCGACTTCGCCCATTTTCGTGTCGGCAACCGCAACGTCAAAGGCATGTTGTCCGATGGCGATGAAGTCTGGGTGGGGACCTCCGGAGGGGTGATTCGTTACGAGATCCACAGCAACGACTACAAGCTCTTCGACGTCAAGAATGGCAGCCTGATCTCCAACGGCGTTTTTCACGTCAGCAAGGTGCGTGGCAAGATCATGGTCGGTACCTATGGAGGCGGCCTGTCGGTCTATGACCCGGCCGCGGACAGCTGGAAGAATTACAACATCCCGGCGGGTCTGGCCGATCAGTTCGTCTACGACGTTGTCGAGGACAGAAACGGCGATCTGTGGATTGCCACCTGGTCTGGCGCCAACCGCATCAAGGGCGGCAATCTTGATGATGCCGGCAGCTGGGAAACCTTCACCGTCGCCAACACCAAAGGCGGCCTGCCCAATGACTGGGTGTATGGCATCGAGGTTGGCAAGAATGGTGAAATCTGGCTGGCGACCGAAGGTGGTCTGGCCCGCTACAAGGACGGCACCTGGGTCAACTGGAACCATGAGGCAGGTCTGGGCGCGAAGTACGAGGACGTGAAGGACGACATCGCCTTCGCCAACGACCCGGCCAAGACCTCCAAGCATCATGCCCGTCAGAAGGAAGAGCAAGGCCTGAGCGATGTGAAGGTTGGCTTCAACCCCAACTACATCGTTTCGATGGCCGTCGATGAAGAGGGGGTTGTCTGGGCCGGCACCTGGGGTGGCGGCCTGTCCCGCTTTGACGGCAAGACCTGGAAGACCTATACCGTCAAGGATGGACTGCCCGGCAATCACGTCTTCATGCTGCACAAGAGTCGCGGTGGGCCGCTGTGGATCGGCACCAACAAGGGACTGGCGCGTTTCCGCCCGGATGGTAACGGGTTTATCGTCATGACCCAGGCCGACGGCCTGTTTGCCAATAATGTCTTCTCACTGGCTGAAGCGAGTGACGGCAGCCTGTGGGTGGGCAGCTTTGGTGGCGTCGCGAGGATCTTTAATCCGAAATAACGTTACACTTGTGCCGTAAAAAAAGGCCCTGCCCGGTGACCCCGGGTGGGGCCTTTTTTGTGGGTGGGGTACCGCAGACCTCATTTACTCTCGCATAATCATGCCGGAATAAATATCCCCGCCCCAAGGGGCGGGGAATAGAACCCTCAGAGATTCAATCACTTGGGGTTAAATTCCCCGCAGCTTGCTGCGAATGCTGTCATTCCGGCCTGTTTTTAGCCGGAATCCAGCGGTTGAAACCTCTGGACTCCGGCCTTCGCTGCTGTCATTGGGGTTTGAAGTCCAACGGTACGAAAACGTACGCTAAGTTTTTACAGCATCACTGTCACGCAGATTTACTGTTTTATCGTCATGCAGTTCTGACTTCTGAAAGAAGTTCAGGGTGTCGATCCAGCACCTTAAGTAATTTTACAAGAGAAAGTGGCGGTTTAGTTTTTCCGTTTTCGTAGCGAGAAAAGGCGTTGACGCCACCGCCAAAAATCTCCCCTGCTTCTTTTTGACCCAGGGATAGCTTCTTCCTGATATGGGCAATGAAGTTGGGATCAACAATCGCAGCGTTGACCTGTTTATTGAATTCCAGCATCGTTGTACTGACACGAGCTGATTCCGCTTGGTCAAGGACTACCTCACCACACGCGGGGCAGTAGTCACCCGTGACAGAAGGAATTTCTGTTTTTTCGCCTTTGTAGGCATAGGGCATGTCACGGGTGTCATGCACCAGGTCAGCCTCAAAACAGACTGGACATTTCATAATCATAACTCCTTAAAAGACACGACGAGCACATCATCTGTGACCGTCAGCTTAAGATAAATCTCCCCGGCAGGTGTGTTGGGTCGGTACACATCTTGCCAGATCGTATGATCAGCATACGCTGTCATACTCTTGTAAAAGTCCTTCCCTGTGAGAGACATAATAACGCTGATCATCCTATCTGAGTCGAAGCCCAATGCAGATCCTCCAGAGATCGCCGCCCATGTCATCCGGACTTTTCCTTCCTTAATCATAGCTTTTACAACCGGAAGCTTGCAGTGGGGCGCCCTTTTTTCCAGGGGCAAATAATAACCTATTAGGTTAAATTTGGCAAGTTGGTTAATTGCGAATGCGGCATCAGCAGCCAAGTAGGGCGGGTCCTACCCGCCTTAACAAGGTCAAGCAAGGCCGCTAATATCGCATTCCCCAGCTGCTATTTCATGGACGAAACAACATGCCCAATTACCGGCGTTCGAATATTGCTGGAGCCACGTATTTCTTCACGGTGAACACCTATCGCCGTCAACAATTCTTGACCGATTCCGATGTGCGTGCTGCGCTACGGGCGGGTATTGAACGGGTGCGTCAAACCCTGCCATTCGCGATCGATGCCTGGGTGTTATTACCGGATCATTTGCATTGCCTGTGGACCCTGCCCAAGGGCGACGCCGATTTCTCTACCCGTTGGCGGGTTATCAAAACGACGGTCACGCAATGTTGTGGGCCACGGTTGAATAATCCGGCGTGGCTAACCCGTCGTAGGGCTGCAAAGGGGCAAGGGACGTTATGGCAGCAGCGATTTTGGGAGCACCTGATTCGTGACGAGCGGGACTATGCCGCTCACGTGGATTATATTCACTGGAATCCGGTGAAGCACCGCTATGCGAAAGAAGTCGCGCATTGGCCCTATTCGAGCTTTCATAACCATGTGCGTAGTGGATTGTTGCCTGCCGGATGGGCCGGTGTGGATGTGGACGGGGAATTTGGCGAAGCGGATTAATGGCGGGTGGGGCCCGCCCTACATGACTTCCCGCGATTGTTATTGGAGCCTGCCCTACACGACGAAATACGATGCAGGCATAAAAAAGGGTAACCCCGACTGGGGTTACCCTTTTTGTTGTTTCAAGTAGGTGTTTACTTGGTATGACAGGTCAGGCAAAGGGCGCTGGGGCCATTGCTGGTGATGCCAGAGTTTCCGTCGTGACTAGCACCAATGCCGTTGTTGACGCGCAGGAAGCTCGGGCTGAAGCGCGTATTAGTGCCGGAGCCACCAGAGGGTACGCCGTGGGGGTCATGGCAGGAGGCGCATTCCACTTCGTAGCCCTCGCCGCTGTCATACAGCCGAACCTCGTCGGTGTCGGCACGGTTATTGCCGTTGGTGTCGAAGAAGGCCATATTGCCTGGTAATTTAACGTTGGGCTCATTGAAGTCGGCTGCCGGCGTGTAGGTTTCGGGGTAGAGCACGCCGACCGGGTGGTCGTTGCGTAGGTCGGTGCCGATCATGAAGGCTGTAAAGGGTTCCAATTCACCTTTTGTGCCAATAATGCTGCCAAGGTGACACCTTGCGCATGAATTTGGGCCGGCACCGACGCCCAAGTCCGGCCCCAAGGTGGCATGTACGCCTGGGGGAGGACCTATATTGCCCCCGGCTCTCCATTGGTCAAGGAAGTTAATATTGCTTGTGCCAACGCTGGTATTCTCGCTATTATCCATTGGGTTCCGGCCCGAGCCCGGCATGTTCAGCACGGAATCGATGGCGATGGTGCCGTCATGGCAGGACAGACAGGTCAGCGAGGTCGGGCCTGGTGTGCTCATGGTACGCATCAGCGTTGTCGGTTTGTCGTAGATCGTGTAGACGCTATCAGGAGCAACGGTTCGGTTCCATAGGGGGGCCTGTATCTGCTGGTTGGCGCCGTGTGGGGTATGGCAATAGACACAAATAGCGCCGTAGTCATTTCGGTAGCCATCCATGTTAAAGCCAATGCCGGTGCCGGTGCCCGTACCGGCATAATCCATGGTCATATTGTGTCGAGTGTTGGCGATGCTGCCTATGGCACCGGCACTCGAGGCGGGATCCCACCCATCAGCATATACACCGCCCGCGAGAATAAGCATGCCAAACCCGGCAAAAAGCCTGATTGTCTTCGTGATGTCCATCGTTTTACTAGCCCCCTAGTTTGGGCCGTACTCCCTGGCCCAGTTTCCCGAATCCATATCCTTGACAGATGAACAGCTAATCAGTTCAGGTTATAGAGTATTGCCAGATATTATAATGGGTTGCCGGGGGATCGCAATGGCCTTCGCCGTCCATTTTATATTTTTATGGGGCTATCCGTCCTATTTCTTCGGTTTGACGTAGTGTTCTCCCCCCAGATAGCCCTGGTTTGTCTCGACGCCGGCAGGGCGGAAAATGTCCACCTTTCTGAAGAACTGATCGACTATGTAGACACGGCCGTCTTCGTCGACCGCGATGCCGGCAGGCAGCATGAAGCGGGCGGGTCCCGGGGTCTGGCTGCGGTCACCGATGAACAACAACAGCCGGCCCTTGGGGTCAAAAATCTGAAAATTGCCGAAGGCGGCATCGGCGACATAGATGTTGCCATCGGGATCCGAGGCAATGCCCTTGGGGCGGGCAAATTGTCCACTTTTCCTGCCTACGCTGCCGAAGGCGAGCTTGAAATTGCCATCGCGATCAAAGGCCTGTACGCGGAAATTACCGCTGTCGGTGACATAGACCGTTCCATCCGGTGTGGTGGTGACTTGCAGTGCGAGGTTGAAATCGCCTTCCTCCCTGCCACGAGTGCCGATGGTTTTCAGGTGTTCGCCGGTCCGGGCATCAAAAATGAGCAGGTGGTGCTCTTGGGTTTCGATACCGCCCGTATCGATGACATAGGCGCGTGTTTCGTCCGGGCTGATAGCAATGCCGGAGGGGCGGGTCATCAGATTCTGGCCGGCAAAGGCGCGCAAAAAGTTGCCGTCCTTGTCAAACACCACGGCGCGCTTCGCCGAGTTGTCGGCAACGTAGATATTGCCGCTTTTGCCGATGGCAATGCCAATGGGCTTGCGCAGCCTGCCCGGTCCGTCTTCGGTGCCGATGAGCTTGTAATCCTTGCCGGGGACGTCAAACATGACGATGGCACGTTTTACGGTGTCTGTGACGTAGATGCGCCCCTGGTGGACCGCGATGCCATAGGGCTTTCCGAGTTGGTCGGCGCTACCCATGGTGCCAGTGGCGAATCGTCGTAGGGAATCGGCCGCGGTGACTTCCTTGACGTCAAAGCTTGAGGTGATGGTGCGCTCGTAATAGAACCGAGGCTCATCGGGGGGGTAGCCAAGTTCGACGGTTTGCTTGCGAATTTCGTCGCCAGCACAGCCGGTCAGAAGTGCGATGGCCAGTAATGTCGGGAGGTAGTGTATTTTTATTCTCATCATTTTGTATGGCAGGTAAAACATAGAACCTCTGCGTTGGCTCGAAGCAAGAGTGGGCGGGAGGGGTCGTGCACATTATGGCAGGTCATGCATTCTACATTTCCGTCGTAGAGTTTTACACCATTAAGGAAGCCATCAGGGGTCTCCAACGGACGGAAGTCCACGTCCTTGAAGCCAATGCCGGCATATCTCATGGAGATCGGGTGGTCATTGCGCAGGTCGGTGCCCATCACTTTCGCAGTGATATCGTGCCCGACCTGGCCATTGTGGCATTTGCCGCAGCTCTCGATGTCGTCGTTCGGGCTGAGGCGCATATGCATGGAGGTGTCTTGGCTGGGGTCGAAGGTTACCGGCTTGAAGACGACCATGTCGACCGCCATCGTGCCGTCGTGACAGGACAGGCAGAGCATGCTGATGGGGTTGGGGGTGTTGGTTTTGTGGTCGAGGGTAGGGCTATCGAACAGCTGGTAGCTGCTCAGTGCGGGTACATAGCGGTTCCACCCATCAATGCCGCCAAAGTTGGCGGGGTTTGTGCCTGCTTCTTCCGGCGGGATGTGACAGTAAACGCAGGAGTATCCGTAGTCAGAAAAGGCGACGCCGGACATGGCATTCACGCCCGCGCGCTCATTCAGGCCGGTGAAGTCGTGTTTTGAGCCCAGGATAGGGTCGCTGGCGCCAAGCACCGGGTCGCCTACAATGGCGGCTGCGAAGGCATAAGTTCCCCAAACCGTTCCTGCCAGTAGCGTCCCTGTCAATAGAGAGACGATGAGTGCAAACTTTGCGTTTCTAGCTGACCTGTTGGATTTTGGCGCCATAATTTCATTGCCCGAAACTGCCGTTGGTATTATTTACCCTGTGTCGGCCTGTCATGGGTATATTTTTAGTCGGCCGTTATTCGTTATTGTTATTGATTATTGTTATAGGGGTATTAAATATAGCGGTAGTTGCCGTCTGTGCCTGCCGCTAGGAGCCTGTCGGACTTAGGTAATCGTAGCGAGCATGGTGGGAGTGCGAGGACAAATGGTCATGATTTTGAGGCGCATAGTGGGCCTACGCAACGAAAAATCAGGGGCATTTGGATCGCTCTCCCACCAGCGCAGTAGATTATTCCTAAGTCCGACAGGCTCCTAGAGTAGCGTAATATTTTTTTTTACGCCACAATCTGCGGCCTGCGCGGTGGATGGTTTCCGCCCGGCATTCTCATTCTGTGTCGTGTATATATTGAGGGTAGCATGAAAAGATTAGTCCTGTGGTCTGGATTGGCGCTGGGTGGCCTGTTGGCTTCGTTTGCCCAGGCTGAATCGATCGACGCGGGGAAGCTTTACCGTGAAGGCTGTGCGATTTGTCACGGCGACGCCGGTGACGGCAAGACGGCGACTCAAAGTGGCCTGACCCCAAGTCCCAGAGACTTTACCAGCGCGAAGGCCGCTATGGAGTTGACACGCGAGCGCATGATTTTTGCGGTCACCAATGGTCGGCGTGGCACGGCAATGATGTCCCATAAGGGGCGCTTTACACCGGCGGAGATTGAAGCGGTGGTGGACTATGTGCGTGAGACCTTCATGCGTACGCCGGCGGAGAAGAAGGCGGACGCCCCCCCCCTGCTGAGCCTGGGCGAGGCGGTTTATACCCAGAATTGCTCGGTCTGCCATGGCGACAAGGGCAGCACCGCGTACTGGGCCAAAAACGGCCTCAACCCGCCGCCGCGTGACTTTACCGGAGACGAGGCAAGATCCATTCTGACGCGCCAGCGGATGATCACTTCGGTGACTCACGGCAGGCCGGGCACCGGCATGCAGTCGTTCAAGAGCCGCCTGTCGGCCCAGGAAATCAAGGCCGTTGTCAGCTATATCCGTTACAAGTTCATGGGCGTGGCGCCGAATCAGGATACGGGGCTTGTGCCCAGGATGCAGCAAAACGACTCAGCGCCTGTTAGTGCAACTCCAGCGGCAGCGGAAAACCGGCATGAACCAGCGCCAGTGGTCTCCGAAGCCCCTGCTACGGTTGGGGCTCCCCATCCTGCGGAGCCCCCGGCCGGCCGGTCTTCCCCGCATGCGGGAGGTATGCCGGCCATGGCAGGCATGGGTGCCGGTGCGTCACCGGGTCGTGAAGATGCTAACGATATGACCCTTCCGTTGCCGAGGGGGCTGACGGGCAACCCTGTCAAGGGGCGTGATTTTTTCATGAAGAATTGTTTTACCTGCCATGGGATCAAGGGCGGCGGCAACGGCCCGCGTGCCTATTTCAATATTCCGCGCCCGCGTGACTTCACCAGCCCGGAATCGCGTCGGGTGCTGAATCGTCCACGCATCTTTGACAGCATTGCCAAGGGTCGTCTGGGGACGGTGATGCCGGCCTGGGGCAAGGTGCTGGATGACCAGCAGATTGCCGACATCTCGGAATTTGTGTTCCGCGCCTTTATCGAAGACGTCAAAGCTGGCGGTGTGGAGGCTGCGCCAGTGGAAGAGACGCAACAGAAGGAAGAAATCAAAAAAAAAGACCCTTAAGCCCTCTATTGCGAAGCCCTGATGAGAAAGTGGCCGCCCATGAGCGCGGCCGCGCTATCTATAACTTTCGCTGCTACTATTGCCACGGCTATTCCGGTAACGCCAAAACCCTGGCGGCGACCTTTCTGACCCCCTCCCCGCGCGACTTCAGTACCACCTCCCCGGCGACGCTCAGTCGCAAGACCATGCTCATGACGGTGGCTCACGGCAGTGCCGGCACGGCGATGAAGGCCTTTGAAAATACCCTGACGGAAGAAGAGATCGCGCTGGTGGTGGACTTTGTGCGCACGGAGTTCATGGAACGCAAGGCAGAGAATACGCGCTATCACACGCCGGAGAATGGCTGGCCCGATCACGAAAAGAAATATGCGCCCGCCTTCCCCTTTGCGCGGGGTGATATCCCCATCGATACCCCCTGGGAGTCACTGAGTGTGGAACAGCAGCAGGGCAAGCGTGTCTTTATGCACAGCTGCATCAGTTGCCACGACCGGGCGAAGGTGCTGGATGAAGGGGTGATCTGGGATCCGCGGCCGGTGTCATATCCGCGCAACAGCTATTCACATCGTGCGGATGGACGGGCTGACACGGTGACCGGTGCGACCCCCTATGCCGAGCATGACATGACGCTGCAGATTGCGGATCTCACGTTGCTGGAAAAAGAGGGGGAGGGCCTCTGGCTGGCAAACTGCGCCTTCTGCCACGCTGCGGACGGAACGGGTAAAAACTGGATTGGCAGTTTTCTCGAGCCGCATCCGCGCAATTTGACGGATGAGGGGTTCATGTCGGGCATGACACGCGAGCGTCTGCGGCATTCGATCCGTGAAGGCCTGCCCGGTACCACCATGCCGGCGTGGAAGTCGGTCCTGAGCGAGCCGCAACTCGAGGCCGTGATGGCCTACATCAGCCGGGCCTTTCATCCTGTCGCCGGTATCACCGGGGGAAATTAGATTGTTGTTGCAGTGAGTAGCCTGGGTTGAGCGTAGCGAAACCCGGGGGGATCAACGCAATAAACTCCCGGGTTTCGCAGGCTACTTGCTGTAAGCCTTTCGCTTTGCCGGCCCAGCCCTTACCATTACCGGCTCAGCGACACACGGAGTAGAGACTCATGATCAAGATTGGCATCGTCGGCGGTACGGGGTATACCGGTGTCGAGCTGCTGCGTCTGCTGGCGGCACATCCCGAGGTGGAACTGTCGCTGATCACCTCCCGCTCCGAGGCCGGTCTGCCGGTGGCGGAAATGTTTCCCAATCTGCGCGGGCATGTGGATCTGGCCTTCAGCGCGCCCGACGAGGCGGCGCTGGCCGCCTGCGACCTGGTGTTCTTCGCCACCCCCAACGGCGTCGCCATGCAATCGGTGCCGGCGTTGCTGGCCGCCGGCGTGCGGGTTATCGACCTGGCCGCGGATTTTCGTCTCAAGGACACCGGGGAATGGGCGCAGTGGTATGGCCAGCCCCACGCCTGCCCGGATGTACTGGCCGAGGCGGTCTATGGCCTGCCGGAGGTCAACCGTGAGGTCATTCGCGGCGCGCGCCTGATCGCCAACCCCGGCTGTTATCCCACTGCGGTGCAGCTGGGCCTGCTGCCGCTGCTGGAGCAGGGCCATATTGTGCCTGGCCGCATCATTGCCGACTGTAAGTCCGGCGTCAGCGGCGCCGGGCGCAAGGCCAGTGTCGCCACCCTGCTGTGCGAGACCAGCGAGAGCTTCAAGGCCTACGCGGTGCCGGGGCATCGTCACTGGCCGGAGATCCTCCAGGGTCTGAATGCCGTGGCCGGTGGCGTGGGTCTGACCTTCGTGCCGCATCTGGTGCCCATGTTGCGCGGCATTCACGCCACCCTCTATGCGACACTGACGGATACCGGCGTCGACCTGCAGACCCTGTTCGAACGGCGTTATGCCGACGAGCCCTTCGTCGACGTGCTGCCTGCCGGCAGCCACCCGGAGACGCGCAGCGTGAAGGGCGCCAACACCTGTCGCATCGCCGTACACCGGCCGCAGGATGGTGACACGGTGGTGGTATTGTCGGTGATCGACAATCTGGTCAAGGGTGCCGCCGGGCAGGCGGTGCAGAACATGAACATCATGTTTGGCCTGCCGGAACAGACCGGCCTGGAGGGGATTGCGCTGGTGCCCTAGGGGGTGTTAACACCCCCTAGCGCTTGTCGCCAAAGCACCGAACTATCATGCCTTCCCGTCTGACGATCAAATCGCATTCGCTGCGCCAGCGCCGTGCCAAAGTGGTGTTGGTGCTGTTGACCTTGGGGCTGGGAGGCTGGGGTGTTTTCCTGCTTGGCCAGCAGGCGGCGGGGCTGGACAACGGCAGCCTGCGTGCCGAACGGGATCAACTGCTGGCACAGCTGGACGAGACCGAAATCAGCAATCGGCAGCTGAGTCAACGTGTGGCGGTACTGGAGCGTGCGGAACAGATCGACCGTCAGGCCTATGGTGAGGTGGAACGTTCCCTCAGGCAGGTGCAGGATGAAATACTCGAACTCAAGGAGGAGGTGGCCTTTTATCGCGGTATCGTCTCCCCGTCGGAGACCGCCAGCGGCTTGAACGTGACCCGCTTCAGCCTGTTCGGCATGGGCGAGGCGGGCGTGTATCGCTTCAAGCTGGTGTTGACCCAGTTGCGCACCAACAACCGCCTGGTCAAGGGCCATGCCCGTATTGTCATCGACGGCGTACTGCACGGCAAACAGACCCGGCTTAGCCTGAAAGAGGTGTCCGGCGGCACCCTGGACCGGCTCAAGCTGCGGTTCAAGTATTTCCAGAATATCGAGGGCGATATCGTCCTGCCGGAAGATTTTCTGCCCTCACGGGTGATCATCGAGGTGGAACCTGTCGGCAAGGGCTGGAAGCATTTCAAGAAAAGCTTTGACTGGTCGGATATCATTGCCTGATTAATTCAGCCTGAACCCTCGGGTTCAGGTTCAGGTTAAAAAAACCATTGGAGGAGCAGCGTACCCATGTTTCGAGGCCGCAAGTCAAAGCAGAATTTCCGGCGCCGTAATGCGCAGATCGACACCCTGATAGGCAGCGGCACTGTGCTTCGGGGGGATGTCCATTTCAAGGATGGCCTGCACATCGACGGTGTGGTGAAGGGCAATGTCGTCGCCGAGGGTGAGGGCAGCATGCTCACCATGAGCGAAGGAAGTCGTATCGAAGGCGAGGTGCGGGTGCACAATATCGTGCTCAATGGCGAAGTGAAGGGGGATGTGCATGCCCTGGAGCATATCGAACTTGCGCCACAGGCGCGGGTCACAGGTAATGTCTATTACACGCTTATTGAGATGGCCATGGGTGCCGAGGTCAACGGTAAGCTGGTGCATCAGAATGAGCCGGCAGCGCCGGAACCGGATGCTGAGGGCGGAGAGCCGGCCGCTGATAAAGCTTGACCAATTAGGTCTGGAATGAAAAAGTGGTGTTATAGTATCAAGGGTACTTCATATTCTTTAGAAGTACCCTTATAAATACTGATGTTTGATGGGAGATTGATGCGATGGCGACTGAAGCGACAGCCGAGGCCCCGATTACGATTACCGACAGCGCGGCCAACAAGGTTCGGACGCTGATCGAGGAAGAGGGCAATGAGGCGCTGAAGCTGCGTGTCTTTATCTCCGGTGGCGGTTGCTCTGGTTTCCAGTACGGCTTTACCTTTGATGAAACCGTCAATGAGGGCGATACGGCAGTGGAAAAGGGTGGCGTGATTTTCCTCATCGACCCCATGAGCTACCAGTATCTGGCCGGTTCCGAGGTGGACTACACCGAAGGCCTGCAGGGGGCACAGTTCGTGATCCGCAATCCCAATGCCAGCACCACCTGCGGCTGCGGTTCGTCTTTCTCGGTCTGAGCGTACCGACTTCACCGAAACAGGGGAGGCTGTCAGCCTCCCTTTTTTGTTATCCTTAGCGGATTCCAATTCAGCTTTACGCGGAGACTCCCCATGAGTGAATACCTGCCCGGACTGGCGGGGGTGCCTGCCACCCAGTCCAATATTTCGGATATCGACGGCGAAAAGGGTGTCCTCTATTACCGGGGTTATCCCATCGAGCAGCTGGCCGAACACAGCAGTTTCGAGGAAGCCACCCTGCTGTTGCTGGATGGCGAACTGCCGACGGCCGGGGATCTGGCGGACTTTGACCATGAGTTGCGCGACAATCGCCGCGTCAAGTTTCACATCGAAGAACTGATGAAGAACCTGCCGTCCACCGGCCACCCCATGGACATGCTGCAGACCGCCATGGCCAGTCTCTCCATGTTCTACCCGGGTAATGAGTGCCTGACCGGCAAGGACGTCTGTGAGGATCTCAACTACATCCATCGCATGACGGTGAAGATCATCGCCCGCATGGGTACCATCGTCGCCATGTGGGAGCACCTGCGCAATGGCTACGAGCCGCCAGCGCCGCGCACGGATCTCAATTATGCCGAAAACTTCCTCTACATGCTCACCGGCGAGGAGCCGGATCCGCTGCTGGCGCGCATCATGGACGTGTGTCTGATCCTGCACGCCGAGCACACCATCAACGCCTCGACCTTCTCCACCCTGGTTACCGCATCGACCCTGGCCAGCCCCTACAGCGTCATCGCCGCCGCCATCGGTACTCTGTCCGGCCCACTGCACGGTGGCGCCAATCAGCGCGTGCTGGAGATGCTCAACGAGATCGGCAGCCCGGAGCGCGCCGAGGCCTATGTGGAGGAAAAGCTGGCCAACAAGCAGGTGGTCTGGGGCATGGGGCACCGCGAGTACAAGACCAAGGATCCGCGTGCAACCATCCTCCAGGGCCTGGTGGCGAAGCTGAAGGAGGCACGCGGCGGCGACGTTAATCCCCTCATGGAGACCGCGCTGGCGGTGGAGAAGGCCGCCGAAGAGCGGCTGGCGCATAAGGGCGTCTATGCCAACGTGGATTTCTACTCGGGCATTCTTTACCACGAGATGGGTATTCCCGCCGACCAGTTCACCGCCATCTTCGCCATTGCCCGTACCGCTGGCTGGCTGGCCCACTGGCGCGAGCAACTGGGCGACAACCGTATCTTCCGCCCCACCCAGGTTTACACCGGTCATCCGGCGCGGGACTACGTGCCGCTGGCGGAACGCTGAGCCGGTTTGTGCGACGCATAAAAAGGGGCCATCCGGCCCCTTTTTTGTATTTGCAACTTCAAACCGTAGGGCACTGCCCACCAAAGAGTCGCCGGAAAGCTTGCCCGGTGGGCGGTGCCCACCTACGATGCTGGTTTATGCGATACATGGAAAAGGGGGAAACGGTTCCTTTTTGCTTACGGCGAAGGGATTAGTCCGCAAATAAACGCCAATACACGCAAATGATTTTTTGAATTCTATTCGCGTTTATTGGCGTTCATTAGCGGACCATTTTCATGCCATCGGAATTCGTCATGCACCTGCATGGCCATGGAATGGATCCGAGCGGATCCCAGCCTCAAGCCTGATAGATCGCCCCTAGCGGGAGTGATGGTCAGCACCGAGGTTTCGTTGGGGTTCGTTCCTCACCCCAACCTACGGAAAGGCGGTGGTTCCCGGGTGGTGGGCACCCAGAACCCGCAGGTTGGGCTGAGCGCAGCGATGCCCAACATGGTGCGCCTCCCGCATTGGGCATAATCTGCCGGCTATTTCGATTTGTGCATTTCAACGCAAAGAACGCAGAGGCGTAGAGGACGCAAAGATCTTCCGTTGTTTTCTCCGCGACCTTTGCGCCTCTGCGATCTCTGCGTTTCTATTGGCGGGGTTCGGTTGATCCGTGATCGTTGGGGTTCGTTCCTCACCCCAACCTACGGAAGGGCCGCGTCCGCCGGATAAATCGCCCCCAGCACCACGGCCTCGCTGGCCCCCGTCACGGCAGGCAGATTGCCGGGCCGCCCGGCCAGGGTCTCGCGCGCCAGCCAGGCAAAGGCGACGGCCTCCACCCAGTCCGCGGCCAGTCCCCGTTCATCGCTGGGGATGACGTCCATCGGTTCGAGATGTGCACGCAGGCGTGATAGCAGATGGGCATTGTGCGCACCGCCTCCGCAGACCAGCAGTTCAGCGACATCTGCGCCTGCCTGCCGGACGGCCTCAGCCACTGAGATGGCGGTGAGTTCGCACAGGGTTGCCTGCACATCCACCGCCGAAGGTGAGTGTTTACTCTCGCCCAGCCGTGCAGCCAGCCAGCCGGCATTGAAATGTTCACGGCCGGTGCTCTTGGGTGGCGGCTGGCGGAAATAGTCATCACTCAGGCAGTGTGATAGCAGCGCCTTATCCACCGAGCCCGAGGCGGCCCAGGCGCCACCTCCATCCAGCGGCTGGCCCAGGTGCTGCTGTGTCCACAGATCCATGAGCACGTTGCCGGGGCCGGTGTCAAAACCGGAGACGGGCTGTTCAGGATTGGCAGGCAGCAGGGTGATATTGGCCATGCCGCCCAGATTCAGCACCACGCGTGTGATGTCTGGCGAGCGGAACAGGGCGGCGTGAAAGGCCGGTACCAGCGGCGCGCCCTGTCCACCGGCGGCCATGTCGCGGCGACGGAAGTCGGCTACCGTGGTGATGCCGGTGCGTTGGGCGATGTGGTTGGCGTCGCCGACCTGCAGGGTGAAGCCGGCATCGGGGCGGTGGCGGATGGTCTGGCCGTGGCTGCCGATGGCGTGTATTTCGGCAGCGGGAATGCCGGTCCGGCGAAGCAATTGCTGTACGGCGTCGGCAAACAGCTCGCCCAGCGCAATATCGGCCCGGCCCATGCGTTCGATCTCGTCATCGCCCGGCTGGCACAGGGCAGCCAACTGCTGGCGCAGGGTATCGGGCAGGGGATGGGTGTGGGCCTCGATGAGCCGGGGTGGGTCGTCGGCGAAGTCCACCAGCACGGCATCGACGCCGTCCAGGCTGGTGCCGGACATCAGGCCGATGTAGTACTCGTGGTCTGTAAACCCTTTATTGTCGGGTTCAGTTGATCTGTCAGCGTTCATGGCAAGGCGCGTCTCGCGGCAAATGGCCTTCGTCCTTTGCAAGAGATGCAACGCAGTCCATGGACGCTGACAGATCAACCCTTCGGGCGTTCCTGTGGCGCCCCACGGCGGTGTTGCCGTGCTTGCCAAGGACGACGGCCATTGCCTGCGCACGGCGCCTTGCCGTGAGACTCCACAGGAACGCTGAACTCGACAATAAAGGGTTTACAGACCACCCGGCCATGGGGGAATTATTCGACGTGCTCGTTGGCTGCCACGGTGGTGCTGGTGAGCATGTCCAGCTGGCTGACCAGTACGCGGGTCTTGGCGAGGAAGTCGGCGCGGTACTTGGCCTGAATGGGGGCGGCGGTGGGCAGCTTTACGGTGAGCGGGTTGCGATGCACGCCATTGACGCGGAATTCATAATGCAGATGCGGGCCGGTGGAGCGGCCGGTGCTGCCCACATAGCCGATGGTCTGGCCCTGTTTCACGCGTGCACCGCGGCGCAGCTTGCGGTTGTAGTTGGACATGTGCGCGTAGAGGGTGCTGTATTTGCCGCCGTGCTGGATGATGATGGTCTTGCCGTAGCCGCCCTTGCGGCCGAGGTGCACGATCTTGCCGTCGCCGGCGGCCTTGATGGGTGTGCCGCGTGGCGCGGCGTAGTCCACGCCGTGGTGGTTCTTGCGCTTTTTCAGGGTCGGGTGGTAGCGCTTGCCGAAGCGCGAGCTGATGCGGGCGAAGTCCACCGGGGTGCGGATGAAGGCCTTGCGCATACTTTTGCCGTCCGGCGTGTAGTAATCACTGCGGCCGCTGGCATCGGTGTAGCGCAGGGCGCGGTAGGTCTTGCCGCGGTTGCTGAACTCGGCGGCGAGGATGTCGCCATCGCGCAGTTTCTCGCCATCGAGGTATTTCTCTTCATAGAGCAGGGTGAAGTGGTCACCCTCGCGGATATCGAGGGCGAAGTCCACATCCCAGCCGAAGATGCCGGCCAGTTCCATGACCAGGTTGTCGGACAGGCCCGCGTCCATACCGGCGAGGAACAGTGAAGAGCTGATTTTACCACTGGCGTTGGTGATGCGGGTTTCCAGCTCGCGGGTGGCGGTGCGGGTGCCGAAGTCCTCGCCCTCGCGCTGTATGTGCAGGGTGTTGAGACGGTCGATCTCGACTACCAGTTGCTGCAATTCGCCGTCTTGCACGTCGAACTTGAGTGTCTGCCCCGGCATGATGCGCTTGAGAATGGCGGTGTCCTTACCGGTCCGCATGAGTCGGTCGAGTTGCTGCGGGCTGATGCGCAGGCGCGAGAAAATACGCGCCAGGCTGTCACCGGAACGCACGGTCTCTACCTGCCAGTCGATCTCTGGTTCCGTTGAGGCTGCGGATTCCGCGGCGAAAGTCGCTTCGATGGCCTCATGGGTGATCCCGCCGGGCAGGGTCAACGGCAGGGTGATGCGGGCGTCGCCGGAGAGGTTGTTTTCCAGCAGTGCACTATCCGCCGTGCCGCGGTTTGCATCGGCGTCGGCGTCGGTATCGGTAAACAGGAGGCCTGCCGCGGCAAATAACGTCAGCCCAGCGGCCAGCCCGGCCCATCGGGCGCGCCGACGCGGGCGCTTCAGGGCAGGGTAGGCAGTGTTATCCAGTAAAGACTTGAAGTCCCTCTGCATAACTGTTTTTGGCGGTCTGGTGTGATTCATGGCATCGCTACAGCATTGATCTCGCCTTTATATATCGGCGGCTGGCCTGCGTCAATGAAGAGAAATGTCAGGTTTTTACGCAGCTTGTCGCGGATTCTTCGATAGTTTGTCAGTTAGTGGGCTAGTCTGCGGTAAATACCGTTGCCTGGTTACGCCCTCTTTCCTTGGATTGATACAGGGCCTTGTCGGCCTCGCCGATGAGTTGTTCGTATTCGCGGCTGTCTTCACGCAGCTCGGTAATGCCGAGGCTGACGTTGATAGTCAGGTGGGTATCGCCGAATGCTACCGGCTCGCTTTCGATGGCGTGCCGCAGGCGCTCAGCCAGCACCTTGCCGCCTCGGGTGCCGGTGTTTGGCAGCACAATGAGGAATTCTTCGCCGCCGTAACGGCCCAGAATATCGGTGTCACGCAGGCTGTTTTGCAGGCGTCGGGAGATGATGCGCAACACCTCGTCCCCGGCCAGGTGGCCATGGGTATCGTTGACCTGCTTGAAGTGGTCGATGTCGGTGAGAATGACCGTCAGCGGATGCGCATAGCGTCGGGCGCGATTGAATTCCTTGCTCAGGGTTTCCTCGATGTAGCGCCGGTTGAACAGTTGGGTGAGGCCGTCGCGGTTGCCGACTTCACGCAATTCCTGCGTGAGGGCCTTGAGTTGTTGCTGGTAGATGCTGGTGTCGGTGACGTCGAACAGGGTGAAACAGACGTATTCCACTTCGCCAGCCGTGGTTTTTACCGGCATCAGGGTGCAGTTCTGTCGCATACAGTCCACACCGCCGGTGACCGGCCGGTTGTGGGGAAATTTGAACAGGTAAGGGCGTTGTTCCCAGGAGGTGAAGGAAAAGTTTTTTAGGATGAAGACGTTTTCCACCTTGCGTGCCAGCCACTTGCGCGGCAGCTCGGGGAATTCATCAAACAGGTTCTTGCCGAGCAATGTCTGCGCCTTACGCCCGCTGTGCACCTCCATGAACTGGTTCCACAGCACAAGCTCCATGTTGCGGTTGACGACGAAAATGCCGGCATGGGTACGGTCGACGATGAAATCGAGCAGTTTGGGTGGCTGACTATCCGTCATGTGAGGGTTGTGTACCGAGCGGGCTAGAAGTCGTCCATGAATTCATCGAGGATGCCACGCAATGTTTCGATGGTCTCTTCGGTCATAAACATCAGCAGGTGACTCTTGAAACGGTGCTTCTCCACCGAGAAATTCACCTCCACCAGCAGGGCGTGTTCCCATGATAGCTGATCCGGTGCCAGCACCTGGTGCAGGGGGGCGCGCTCGGCCATCAGCGAAGGTGCGGAAAAACCCAACTCGGTGCCCAGGGTTTCGGAAATACCGTTGAGAATGGCGCCGACCAGCAGATTACCGACTTCCAGCAACAGCTCCTGCTCGATGGCGGTATCCAGTTCGCAGTCATAGCCCAGTAGCTCGGCCAGTTCATCGGCGCCACTCTGGGTAAAGATGACGATGGCCTCGCCGCGCAGGGAATTGTAGAAGGCCTGCCGTACGGCCGAGACTTCTTCTTCGTCGCCCACCATGGTGGTGACGGTATCCGCCAGTTCATGCACGGCGATCTGGCGGATGCGCGGCACCGAGAGGGTAACGAAATTGTCGAGAATACGTGCCAGCGAATCCCCCGCCTGTCCCATGGCGATGTTGGCGACCTCTTGCAGGGCGTCGGTTTGATCCTCGTTGTAAGGCTGGACGCTCATATCAGCCCGTACTCTTCCAGTACCGCCACGATGTTTTCGGTTTTCACCGGCTTTTTGATGAAGGCCATGGCACCGAGTTTTTTCACCCGCTCCTGCGCCTCGGGCTGGATGTCGGCGGAAATGACCACGACGAAGGTGTTCAGTGATTCCTTTTGCAAATGCTCCAGTACCTCATAGCCATCCATTACTGGCATGGTGAGGTCGAGAAACATGACGTCAGCCTTGCCGGCACGATAAGCCGCCAGGGCTTCCTCGCCATTTTCGGCCTGGGTGATCTCCACGTCCCAGCCGGGTGGCAGGGCGCGGATGACCATCTTGCGTGAGATCCTGGAATCATCAACGACGGTCAGGGGTATGGCCATGATCAATCTATCCTTCGAAAGCGGTTTACTGCCAGAGTCTATCGGCAGACTGCGGACAGCCTTTAACCACCCTCAACCACTTGCCATTACAGTCATGGCGGCTGTATGCCCCCGCTTGCGGACGTTCTTGCGGTATAATCGCCGCCCCCTTCGGGAGTCGGGTACGGCATCGGAAAGACGACCTGGTCGGGCGGGAATTGACGGTAAGTTTTGGGAGAGAGGTATGATGGTGTCTGTGAATGACGCGCTGGAGCAGATCAAACACGGCGCGGACGAGATTCTTGTCGAAAGTGAGCTGAAGACCAAGCTGGAGCGTGGCAAGCCGCTGCGCATCAAGGCCGGTTTCGACCCCACGGCACCGGATCTGCATCTGGGCCACACGGTGCTCATCAACAAGCTGCGCCAGTTTCAGGATCTCGGCCATGAGGTGCTGTTCCTGATCGGCGACTTCACCGGCATGATCGGCGACCCCACCGGCAAGAGTGCGACCCGCCCGCCGCTGACCCGCGATGATGTGATCGAGAATGCGCGCAGCTACGAACAACAGATATTCAAGATTCTTGAGCCGGAAAAGACCCTGGTGATGTTTAACTCCAGCTGGATGAACGCGATGTCCACTGCCGAGCTGATCCAGCTGGCGGCCAAACACACCGTGGCGCGTATGCTGGAGCGCGACGACTTCAGCAAGCGCTACAAGGGTGGGCAGCCCATCGCCATCCACGAATTTCTTTACCCGTTGATCCAGGGCTACGATTCGGTGGCCATGCGCGCCGACGTGGAGCTGGGCGGCACCGATCAGAAATTCAACCTGCTGGTGGGCCGCGAACTGCAGAAGGCCTATGGTCAGGAGCAGCAGGTGGTGCTGACCATGCCTATCCTTGAAGGCCTGGACGGGGTGCAGAAGATGTCCAAGTCGCTGGGCAACTATATCGGCATCGACGAGGCGCCAGAGGAGATGTTTGGTAAGCTGATGTCCATTTCCGATGATCTCATGTGGCGCTACTTCGGGCTGCTCAGCTTTCGGCCACCGTCGGATATCGAAGGATTCAAACGTGAGGTAAAGGCCGGAAAGAATCCACGTGATATCAAATTCCTGTTATGTGAGGAGATCGTTTCGCGTTTCCACAGCCCGGGAGCGGCAAAGAAGGCGCAGGAGGCCTTTATCGCCCGCTTCCAGAAAGGTGCCATGCCGGAGGATATGCCCGAATTGGAACTGCGCGCCGCCGAAGGCGGGCTGGCCATCGCCAATCTGCTCAAAGAGGCCGGTTTGGTGAAGAGCACCTCGGAGGCCCTGCGCATGATCAAGCAGGGTGCGGTGAAGATTGACGGCGAGCGGGTCGAAGATAATAAACTGAGTATTACTGCTGGAACGCAGCATGTTTTTCAGGTGGGCAAGCGCCGTTTCGCGCGCGTCACGGTTGCCTGAAAATACCCGTAGGAGCGGGCCATGCCCGCGATGTTTTTCTGCTCGTAAAACTTATCCCTGTGGGAGCGGCTTCAGCCGCGAATAGAACTCGCAATTATTCGTGGCTGAAGCCGCTCCCACAGATTGATTGTTTTTTCGGCCATTCATCGCGGGCATGGCCCGCTCTTATAATTGGTTTCGCGCTCAGCGAATCTCCAGGTCTTCCAGCAATACCGCCAGACGCTCCAGGCGCTGGATCGGATCATCTAACTGCAAAAAGTATTGCTTTTGTTCGAGCCGGATGGGCAGTAGCTCCGCCAGCCGGCTGCTGACCCAGCTGGCGTCGTCATAGTGTTTTTGCATGTTGATAAAGGGCTGATCCAGCTGTTCCAGCAGGCTGCGCAGTACGTCGGCGGCGGAGCGGTATTGTGGCGGCAGCGGTGAGCTTGGTTCGTTCTCCAGTAATTCGACGTCGGCCATGGTGAGCTGGTTGGGCTGTACTTGCCGGGAAACGATACGGAAGCGCTGCTGACCGCGCGCAGTGATGCCCAGCAGACCGTCAGGCTGCTGGTTGAAATAGACGATCTCGCTGAGGGTGCCGGTGTCGAAGGTGTCTGCGGCCGCTCCCACCTCGGAGCCCTCGCGGATCAGGGCGACGCCGAAACCGTGTCCGGCCTTCATGCACTGACTGACCATGTCGAGATAACGCGGCTCGAAGATGCGCAGCGGCAGGGTACCGCCGGGAAACAGTACCGTGTGTAACGGGAAAATGGGGATGGCGATGGTGCTCACTGCGGTTCGCCCCAGCGGGGAATCAGGGTGTGTTCGATGGCCAGTTGGTCCAGTATCCGCGCCACCACGAAATCGACCAGTTGTTCGATGCCCACCGGCCGGTGATAGAAGCCCGGGCTGGCGGGCATGATAACGACGCCTTCGCGTGACAGTTTGAGCATGTTTTCGAGGTGGATGCTGGAGACGGGCGTTTCGCGGTGCACCAGGATCAGCTGGCGGCGCTCCTTGAGCATCACGTCGGCGGCGCGCTCGATGAGGTCGCGGCTGGCGCCATTGGCCACGGAGGACAGGGTGGCCGAAGAGCAGGGGCAGATGACCATCGCACGGGCGGTGTTGGAGCCACTGGCCACCGGTGACATCCATTGGTCGCGGCCAAAGACATGCAGTTGGCCGTCAGAGGTATTGAAGTATTCGCTGAGAAATATCTGTTGTTCATCGGCCCGCCCTGGCAGGTCGAAGTCGGTTTCTGTAGCGATAACTACCTGCGCCGGCTGCGAGATCATCAGGTACACCTCACGTTCCGCGCCCAGCAGGCATTCCAGCAGGCGCAGGCCGTACTGGGCGCCGGAGGCGCCGGTGATGGCGAGGATGATGCGGTCGGGGTTCATTGCGCTAAACTGCCTGCTTTGTCTGCCCCCCTCTCCCCTCAGGGGAGAGGGCCGGGGTGAGGGGTGGTTTTGTCTTGCCGTATGGTCAACAAATGTAGCAGCTTTTCGTGCAGGCCCCCAAAGGCGCCGTTGCTCATGATCAATACGTGGTCGCCGCAGCGGGTGATCTCGGCGATGTGCGCGGTCAGTCGGTCGATATCATCGAAGACCTGTGCCGTGCCCAGTGCACGGGTTACGCTGTCGAGGTTCCAGTCCAGCCCGGCGGGCTGGTAGAGCAGGACGTTGTCTGCCTCGCTCAGCGCCGGGCCGAGGGTGTTGCGATGGATGCCGAGGCGCATGGTATTGGAGCGTGGCTCCAGCACGGCGAGGATGCCCGCCCGCCCGACCCGTGCACGCAGTCCGGCGAGGGTGGTGGCGATGGCCGTGGGGTGGTGGGCGAAGTCGTCGTAGACGGTAATGCCGCCAATCTCGCCACGCACCTCCATGCGCCGCTTGGGGGCGAGGAAGCGGCCCAGCGCCTCGCAGGCGTACTTCGTCGGCACCCCGGCGTGACGGGCGGCCGCGATGGCGGCCAGCGCATTGTACACGTTGTGCTGGCCGAGCAGCTCCCACTGCACGTGGCCCTGGCTGTCGTCGCCGAACAAGACCTCGAAGTCGCGGCCGTCGGGGGTGTTCAGCCGGGCATGCCAGCCCGTTTTTCCGATGGGCTCCAGTGGTGTCCAGCGGCCCATCTCCAGCACCGTGGTGATGTGCGGATCGTCGTCCGGGGCGATGATCAGGCCGTTGCCGGGCACCGTGCGCAGCAGGTGGTGGAACTGGCGCTCGATGGCCTCGATGTCGGGAAAGATGTCGGCGTGGTCGTATTCCAGGTTGTTCAGCACCACCGTGCGTGGGCGGTAGTGGACGAACTTGGAACGCTTGTCGAAGAAGGCGGTGTCGTACTCGTCCGCCTCGACGACGAAGAAGGGCGCGTTGCCCAGGCGTGCCGAGAGGCCGAAATTGCGTGGCACGCCGCCGATGAGAAAACCTGGCGCGAGGCCGGCGTCTTCAAGTATCCATGCCAGCATGGAGGCGGTGGTGGTCTTGCCGTGGGTGCCGGCCACCGCCAGAACCCAGCGATCCGCCAGCAGGTGTTCGGCGAGAAAGGCCGGGCCGGAGGTGTAGGGCAGGTCGTGTTCGAGCACCGCCTCCACTGCCGGATTTCCGCGTGACAGGGCGTTGCCGATGACGACTAAATCGGGTGAGGGCTCCAGTTGTGCAGGGTCGAAGCCTTCGGTCAGTGCGATGCCGGCATCCGCCAGTTGAGTGCTCATGGGCGGGTAGACGTTCTGGTCCGAGCCGCTCACGGTCAGTCCCATTTCCCGCGCCAGCAGGGCAATGCCGCCCATGAAGGTGCCGCAGATACCGAGGATGTGGATGTGCATGCTGCTTGTTTTCAATAGCTAGGTTCCCGCAATGTACAGTGCGCTCATGACGCGGATGGAGAGATACATGTAGAACAGGGCCACGCCCGAGGCGGCCCACATCATGATGCCCAGGGCGTGGCGCAGGATGTGACCAATGACCATGATATTCCAGATCACCAGGCCGAGCAGCAACAGTGACAGGCTGCTGCCCTGTCCCTCCGGCAGGCCCTGCAGAAAGGTGATCAGCGGCCAGCCCACAAGGCCGAACAGAACGCCGGTGCCGGCCAGGGCGGTGTAGGTCTGGGTGAAGCGCGGCGTCTTGCCGATGATCCACAGGCTGAGCCAGGCCAGGGCCGCCAGCATAAGCGTATCGACCGCCGCCGACAGTATCGCCAGGCCCAGCGATTGTTCCAACAGCGATACCGCCAGGCCGACAAGGAAATAGCCGGCGGCGGTGAGCATCATCAGAAAGTGCGAGGTGGGCAGATCCTGGGGTGTGCTGCGCAGGCGGCAGAGATTGATGAACAATTGGAGCAGGGCGGTCATGGCGGGTTGGTTTTCTTCATATTATTTTATCGGTACGCCTGCGCCGCCGGGGGTGTTATGTTTACTGGCTGGCTGCCGGCATGAGGCGCATCATAGCAGGCCCGCTGAAATCACAGGACACCCCATGAAAGAAATTTTCGTCGACACTCCCGAGGCATTGGCCGCCCTGTGCGACAGCCTGCGCGGCTGTGAGGCGCTGGCGCTGGACACCGAATTCCTGCGTGAAAAGACCTATTACACCCAGCTCTGCCTGCTGCAGATCGCCAGCGACGAGCTGATCGCCTGCGTCGATCCGTTGGCGCTGGAAACCATCGACCCGCTGCTGGATATCTTCTACGACCCGCAAGTGACCCTGGTGATGCACTCGGCGCGGCAGGATCTGGAGATATTCTTTGACCTGCGCGGAGGCTTGCCCGGCCCGGTGTTCGACACCCAGGTCGCCGCCACCCTGCTGGGTTATGGCGATCAGATCGGCTACGCCAATCTGGTGCGTGAATTCACCGGCGTCGAGTTGGACAAGCAGCACACCCGCACCGACTGGAGTCGTCGACCACTGGGCGAAGGACAGTTGCGCTATGCCGCTGATGATGTGCGCTACCTGCTGGATATCTACCGAGAACAACGCCGCCGCCTGCAGGAAAAGGGCCGCGAGGACTGGCTGCAGGCCGACTTCGAGGCCCTGGTGGATACCAGCACCTACGACCCGCCGGTGGAAGGTCTATGGAAGCGGGTGCGCGGTAACCAGCAGCTCAAGGGGCGTCAGCTGGCCATTGCGCAGGCGCTGGCCGTGTGGCGGGAGGAACAGGCGCGGCGTGTCAACCGCCCGCGTCGCTGGGTGTTGAAGGATGACGTGATCGTTGATATTGCCCGCCGTGTACCCAAGGATCCGGCGACGCTGGCGCAGATCCGCGGACTGGAAGGCCGTACCCTGGAGCGCCACGGTGAGAAATTACTGGGCCTGGTTGAGCAGGCGTGCAAACTGCCGAAGGAGGCCTGGCCTCAACGGCCCAAGGTCGCCCGCCTGACACCAGAGCAGGATGCGGTAGTGGACCTGATGATGGCCATCGTACGCACGCGCGGTGCCGAGCATGATGTCAGCACGGCCTTGCTGGGCAACCGCAAGGCGCTGGAAGCGCTGGTGGCCGGGGCGGCGGACAGCCCGCTGCTACAGGGTTGGCGTGCGCAGTTGGTGGGACATGAGCTACAGGCCCTGCTGGCGGGTGAGCGTGGCTTGCGGGTAGTGGACAGGCGGGTGGTGGTCGAAGAGGGCTGAAAAATCCCGGGCGCTGGCGGAGAATTTTTGTGCCACAGAGGCGCAGAGGGCACGGAGAAAATAGGATTTAATCGCTCTGTAGGATGCTGGTGAGCTTGCGAACCGCATCGGTCGGAAACGATGACTCTCTCAATGACCTGCGTTCAACGTCCGGTCTCACGCGAACGATGCGGTTCGCTACCGCTCACCAGCATCCTACAACACTGATTGGGACATTGGGCCATTGTTTCGCCACAGAGACACGGAGGACAGCCCTGTCATAGATGCGCTGTTTTTTTGTAGGAGCGGACCCCCGGGCCGCGATGATTTAGAGCCATTGTCAATCGCGGCCCAAGGATCCGCTCCTACCCCACAGGAAAACTCTGTGTCTCTGTGGCGAAACCAAAGGCGTTTTCCACGGTAGTCAGTGGTTCGTCGGATCGCCGGGATCGAAATCAGGCGGCGTGGCATCGGGGATGCGGTGTGATTCATCGGCCCAGGCGCCCAGGTCGATGAGGCGGCAGCGGTCGCTGCAAAAGGGGCGCGCGGGGTTCTTCTCTTTGTCCCATACGGCGGGTTTGCCGCAGGTGGGACACTTCACGGTCTTTATGATCTTCGCGCTCACAGGGCGCAACAGCTGAGTTGGAAGGTAACGTCCTCCGTGGCCTGGAGGGCGCGCTCACCGGTACTGGCCTGCAACAGGCGTACGGTGAAGCGGTGGCGACCGCCACTGATCTCGACGAAATACGGCGAATCCTCAGGCAGGGTAACGCGAATCAGTTGGAAGGGGGAGGCACTGTCCAGACTCTGCTGGTAGATTCCGCCCTCGGCGGTGCAGTTCACAGGGGTGGCGCTCTCGCGGATCAGCTTCAATATCAGATCCACCGACAGGCGCAGGGTGTCGAGGCAGCCATACCAGTTGCGCAGATCGGCGATGCGTATCTCGGCATTGCTCTGTAACCAGTGTCGATATGGCGGCAGGTCGAAGTCGCACAGGCCGCCGGGGATGCCGCTGCGCTGCAGCAGCAGTTTGAAGAATTCGTTGTCGCGCAGTTCCTGGGCGATGGGGCCGTCCATATTGCGCAGGTGTGACTTGAGGCCGCCGAGGGTGATCAGCAGGGAGTCCAGGGTGTCGAGGTTGACCCCCGGGGTTCGCGTCAGTGGCTCTAGAGTGGCGATGATGCGCTCCAGTTCCTTCACGGCCTCGGTCTTGATGTCCACACGGCCGATGACGTGCAGGATCTCCAACAGGTTACCGAGACAGGTGTGGCTGTCCTGTTCGGACTCACTGCGCAGGCAGTGGCGGGTCTGGCCAAACAGGCATTCCAGACGCAGGAAAAAGCGCAGGCGTTCGCTGAGGGGTTGTTCGTAGAAGGTGACGGGTGTTTGCACGGGCCGGATTCGTTTTCGCTGAAGCGGCATTGTCCACGAGACGGCGGGCGTAGGCAAATGTGCGGCGGGTTGGTGGTGGGCGCGGCAAGCCCCAACGGTTGCGCTGTGGCAACCCCGCCGATTCAACGCAGAGAACGCAAAGGCGCAAAGGACGCAAAGAAATACCTATGAAATCTTTGCGCCCTTTGCGCCTCTGCGTTCTTTGCGTCTCATTGCAGGGTTTGGCAAGACCGACCGGACATCACCGCTGCCTTTCGGCCAGTTGGCGATAGCGCTGGTGCAGGGCCTCCACCTGCGCCTGCAGGGCCGCAAGGTCACCATCGTTGTGGATCACGTCGTCGGCGGCCTGCAGGCGCGTATCGCGCTCGACCTGACTGGTAATAATGGCCTCGGCCTGCCGGCGTGTTATGCCGTCACGGGCGGTGGTGCGGCGAATTTGCGTTTCGCGCGGGGCGTCCACCACCAGCACCCGCTGTACCAGATCCTGCCAGCCGCTTTCGATCAGCAGTGGCACGCTGATCAGGCAGTAGCCGCAGACGGGCGAGAGATTGGCGATACGGCGCTGGATCTCGGCGCGGATGCGTGGGTGGAGAATGGCCTCCAGATCACGGCGTTGTTTGGGATGCCTGAAGACTTGTTCACGCAGGCGAGCCCGGTTGAGGCGGCCTTTATCGTCGAGCATGTTCGAGCCGAAGTGTTTGATGATGGTGGCCAGTGTGGGCTGGCCCGGTTCGACCAGCTGGCGGCCGATATCGTCGGCGTCGATCACGGGGACACCGAGGGTTTCAAAGTGGCGGGCGACGGTGCTTTTGCCGCTGCCGATGCCGCCGGTGAGTCCGATGATGAGCATGTGGTGAGAATAGCGGGCGGTGGTGGTGGCGTATAGAGGGTGGGTTGCCGGGTTGGTAGGAGCGGGCCATGCCCGCGATAGTCTTGTTTTTCACCACAGACGTTGCTGTTTTGAACATTGTGGGAGCGGCTTCAGCCGCGATTAAAAAGGTAAGTTTTCTTCGCGGCTGAAGCCGCTCCCACAGGTTGATTGCCTCCCCGCCAATTATCGCGGGCATGGCCCGCTCCTACGGGTCAGGGCGGGCCGATGCCGGCAAATTGCAGGTAGGTATGGGTGATCCACTCACCCCACAGAAAGGTGATCCAGCCGGCAATGGCCAGATAGGGGCCGAAGGGGATGGGGATGTTGCGGTCGCGGCCGCGCAGGACGATGAGGCCGATACCGATGACGGCGCCGACGGCGGAGGAGAGCAGGATGATCACCGGCAGGGCCTGCCAGCCCATCCAGGCGCCGAGCACGGCCAGCAGCTTGAAGTCACCGAAGCCCATGCCCTCCTTGCCGGTGAGGAGTTTGAACAGCCAGTAGAGGCTCCACAGGCTGAGGTAGCCGGCCATGGCGCCGATGACGGCGGAATTGATGTCGGTGTAGATGCCGCCCAGGTTGAGGGCGAGGCCGAGCCACAGCAGGGGCAGGGTGATGTTGTCGGGCAGCAACTGGTGGTCGAAGTCGATCATGGTCAGCGCGATCAACGACCAGGTGAGCAGCAGGCCACCGGCCAGTGGCCAGCCGAAACCGAAGTGCCAGGCGACGGCCACGCTGAGCAGGGCGGTGACGATTTCGATAACGGGATAGCGGGGCGAGATGCGGGTGCCGCAATCCGAGCACTTGCCGCGTAGCCACAGGTAGCTGATGACCGGGATGTTTTCCAGCGCGCCGATGGCGTGGCCGCAGTGGGGACAGCGGGAGCGGGGCCGGGACAGGCTGACGGGTTCGTCCGTCGGTGCCTGTTCCGGTTGCTCGAGAAATTCGGCGCACTGGTCGCGCCAGTCGCGCTGCATGATCAGCGGCAGGCGGTGGATCACCACGTTGAGAAAGCTGCCCACCAGCAGGCCCAGCAGGGCGATGACGGTGAGCAGCCAGACGGTGCTGGTTGCCAGCAGATCGAGTAGCGCCAAAGGATATCCTTCGTGCAGCCGGCCTAAATCGCCTCACCCATCTTGAAGATGGGCAGGTACATGGCGACCACCAGCCCGCCGATGAGGACACCGAGCACGGCCATGATGACGGGTTCCAGCAGGCTGCTGAGGCCGTCCACCATATTGTCCACCTCTTCTTCGTAAAAATCGGCCACTTTGGACAGCATGGCATCCACCGAGCCGGTTTCTTCGCCGATGGCGAGCATTTGCACCACCATGTTGGGGAACAGGCCGGTCTCTTTCATGCTGACATTGATCTGCTGGCCGGTGGCGACTTCGTCGCGCATGCCGAGAATGGCCTGGGTATAGACGTAGTTGCCGGAGGCATTGGCGACGGTCTCCATGGCCTCCACCAGCGGCATGCCGGCGGCGAACATGGTGGAGAGCGTGCGTGCAAAGCGGGCGATGGTGGCCTTGGTGATGATGTCACCGATGATGGGCAGTTTGAGAACCATCGCATCCATGGCGTGGTTGAACTTTCTGGAACGTCTTTTCAATTGCACCAACCCGTAGATCGCCAGGCCGATACCGCCGAAAATGGCCCACCACCATTCCTGGAAGATTTTCGACATGACAATAACCGCCTTAGTGAGGGCCGGCAGGTCGGCGCCAAAGCTGGAGAACATATCTTCAAATTGTGGAATGACGAAAATCAGCAGGATGGCGGTAATGACAAAGGCCACCACCACGATGGCGGCCGGGTAGAACAGGGCCTTCTTGATCTTGCCCTTGATGGCCTCGACCTTTTCCTTGTAGGTGGCGATCTTGTCCAGCAGGGTTTCGAGGATACCGGCCTGTTCGCCGGCGTGCACCAGGCTGCAGTAGAGGTCATCGAAATAGAGCGGGTGTTTGGCCAGAGACTCGGCGAGAGACGAACCACTCTCCACATCGGCCTTCACGGCCATGATGAGGTCTTGCATGCTGGGGTTTTCGTGCCCCTTGCCGACGATCTCGAAGGACTGCACCATGGGCACACCGGCGGCCATCATGGTGGCCAGCTGGCGACTGAAGATGGCGATGTCACCGGCGGTAATCCTTTTCTTTCTCTTGCCGAACAGGGGCTTGGGCTTTTTCTTCACCTTCAGCGGGGTGATGCCCTGGCGGCGCAGGTCGGCCTTGACCAGGGCCAGGGTGGAGCCGGAAACTTCTCCCTTGCTGCGTTTACCCTGTTTGTTCATGCCTTCCCAGACGTAGGTGTCGGCGGCCGTTGAGTTTTTCGCCATGCGTTATTCCTTGGTGACGCGGTTAACTTCTTCCAGACTGGTCAAGCCGTTCTTGACCTTGATCAGCCCCGAGCGGCGCAGGTTGTTGACGCCCTCTTTGGCCGCCTGGTCGGCAATCTGCATGGAATTGCCATTTTCCATAATGATACGCTGCATTGCCTCGGAGAGCGGCATGACCTGATAGATGCCGACCCGGCCCTTGTAGCCGTCGTCGCATTGATCACAGCCTTCCGGGCGGTGGATTGTCAGGCCGTCCAGTTCGTCTTCGCGGAAGCCCTCTTCCAGCAGGGCCTCACGCGGGATGTCGGCCGGCTTCTTGCAATTATTACACAGTCGACGCGCCAGACGCTGGGCGATGATCAACGAGACGGAGGAGGCAATGTTGAAGGGCGCCACGCCCATGTTCAACATACGGCTCAGGGTCTGCGGGGCGTCGTTGGTATGCAGGGTGGAGAGCACCAGGTGGCCGGTCTGTGCCGCCTTGATGGCGATCTCGGCGGTTTCCAGGTCACGAATCTCACCCACCATGATAATGTCCGGATCCTGACGCAGGAAGGCCTTGAGGGCCGAGGCGAAGGTGAGGCCCACCTTGTTGTCCACGTTGACCTGGTTGACGCCCGGCAGGTTGATTTCCGCCGGGTCTTCCGCGGTGGAAATGTTGCGATCTTCCGTATTGAGGATATTCAGGCCGGTATACAGCGATACGGTTTTACCACTGCCGGTGGGCCCGGTTACCAGAATCATGCCCTGCGGCTGTTCCAATGCCTCCATGTAGAGCTGCTTCTGGTCCTCTTCATAACCCAGTGCATCGATGCCCAGCTGGGCGCTGGTGGGATCCAGGATACGCAGCACGATCTTCTCACCGAACAGGGTGGGGCAGCTGTTGACACGAAAGTCGATGGCGCGGTTCTTGGACAGCTTCATCTTCATGCGGCCGTCCTGGGGGAGGCGGCGCTCCGAGATGTCCAGCCGTGACAACACCTTCAGACGCGCCGAGATGCGCCGGTTCAGGGCCACGGGTGGGGTGGCGATCTCCTTGAGAATGCCGTCGCGGCGATAACGCACCCGGTAAGTCTTTTCATAGGGCTCAAAATGGATATCCGAAGCCCCGGTGTTGATAGCGTCCAGCAACACCTTATTGACAAAGCGCACCACCGGGGCATCGTCGACATCGACGTCGCCGGCATCGTTATCCTCTTCCTCGCCGGAGCTGATATCCAGGTTATCGAGATCACCATCGCCGGAGAGCTCGGCAAGGGAGGTGTCGGCGCTGGCCATGGCCCTTTCAATCGTACTCTTGAGTTTGCCTTCCTCGACCAGGATGGCCTCGGTGCTGGCGCCGACGTGGAACTTGATCTCATCCAGAGCCTGGAGATTGGTGGGGTCGGAGACGGCGACGAACAGGCGGTTGCCGCGCTTGAACAGGGGCAGGGCATGGTGCTGGCGCACCAGCTTTTCGTCGACCAGCCTGGTGACTTCGGTGTCGATGTCGACACTATCTATATCCAGCAGCGGGATGCCGAATTCCTCGGCGCCGATCGTGGCGATGACATTACCGTCCGCCAGCTTCTGTTCCACCAGGTAGCTGACCAGCGGCATCTTTGTCTTCTCTGCTGCGGCCTGGGCCTTCTCTGCGGCAGCTTCGTCCAGGTGTCCGTCCTGTACCAGCTTGCGTGTCAGTCCGCTCAGGATGACTTGGGAACCTGCTGTTGCCATGGGCGTGTCGCTACCTCTAGCTTGCTCTTGCGAATTCTATTTTGCGTATGAATAACAGCGGCTTATCTTGTGGTTATACGTGCTGTATGTCAATTTCGGGGATTGTGTACCCTTCTCAGGTTACCCGCCGAGCAGAGTGAGGGCGGACCTTCCACCTTTTCAACGGCACATTGCCGTGTCTACCGCGTGATGTGTGTCACTGAACGGCGAGAATCTTCTGGCTGAGTTTGTTGTGCTATTGCCCTTGCTAGATTAGCGTCACCGGCGGCAGATAATTTAGCGGTGATAATGATGGTGTGCATCTTTCATACACGCAGGCAGGCATTGTCTCAAGGGAGGGGTGTTTCGAGTAGAACTTTATGTTTTCAGGGAGCTGATTTAATCTCTGAGGGTTGAATTCCCCGCAGCTTGCTGCGGGGTTGTTTATTTACCCTTACTGTCATATTAGCATCAGTGTTCCACAATCCCGGCCATCCTTGGTTTTAAATGTCTCGCCAAGCTATCCATAATGGCTATAAGCGACTTTCCTGTCATTATTGCATTTTGTAGGGAACGGATCGTGAATGAGCATAT
>CAJVYS010000019.1:0-22500 GCA_913009875.1 uncultured Gammaproteobacteria bacterium
TCCCGTCTGGCAGGCGATGTGGATCACCGGCTGCAACAGGGTGGCGGGGTTCGGTGGCGGAGAGCCAGCCAGGTGCGGAAAGGTCAAAGGGCTTGCCAACGACGTTGGAAATAACGTTTACTAGGGCTTGGAAGTCGGCTGGACAGTCGCTGTGTGTCTTGCCTGCAAGACATGTGGAGGAAAGTCCCGCGGGCGCGGGGTCAAGTCTTGCCTTTTGCTTTTTCCTGGAATTATTCTTGAGTTGGCCAGATTGTAACAAATAAGGGCAAAAGGCAAGACTTGACCCCATGGTCTTCTTTGACCCCATGGTCTTCTTGCCCCGCGGATAGACTTCCGAGTTGTTTGTTTTGTGTGGCCATTACGCTACGCTTCATTATCACACAAACCAAACAACGCTCCAGCCTGCCGGTTAAGCACGACGTTATGCATAAAAAAGGATGTTATGAACATAGAACAATTAATAGCTGAGTCAACAAGACATATCGAGAGAAACTATTTCCAACTGCCAATTGATGGACAGGAAGATCCGGTATATCGAGAAAGAGTCTATTGTTATGAGCTTTATCACCAACTGAGGAGCCGATGGCCACACAACACAGATTATGAACTGAGTGGAGAGGTTGACAAATCAGGTCATCCACTTATACGTGGAAATAACCTTGATCGTATTAAACCAGATTTATTAGTTCATATTCCAGGAGATATGGGTGGCAACCATGCAATAATTGAGGTCAAGCCTATTACCGCTACACGTAATGGTATTTTCAAAGACCTATCAACATTAACTGCATTTCTTCGTTACGCAAATTACGAAAAGGCAATTTATTTGCTATATGGTGATGGCGATATAGAGACAATTCTTGCAGTAGCCAGAGATTGTCAGGAGCAAGATCAAATAGCCCTCAATCTAATCGAGTTCTGGTGGCACCAGAATGTAGGTAGCCCGGCATTTCGGGTAGCAAACAATGCATAATCGGGTAGCCGAGGGTCTTTAACCCTCAGCCCCCACAACACCTTTCTATTACCCATAAGTTATGCGCTCTGTGCGAGAATCCAGCCTCGTGAAATATCATATAGCCGTTTCCATCCTCGCCACAAAGTGGTTATTCCTGGCTCGCCATCACTCGCTCGCCCTAAAAATCCTCCAAGCATAGCAATCCATCTAATAACACTGCTTATTTTAGGCGCTTTTTTAGGGGGCTTTTTATTTTTATGGATCTCCAAATATAGCGGCATCCATTGTTGCTTGTCGATTAGGGTGTCACAAGGTGTTTCTGGATCCGTTCTGGCGATCAGCGTTAGCATAAAGAGCCTCCAAGCAACAACACTCATGACCGCAATAAATTTCACTAATCTGTTAGCATCGCCCAACCGACACTCTTCGATCTTGAGCCCTGATTTTAGAACCTTGAAGTATGTTTCAATACGCCACCGCAAACAGTACCATTTTACTTTTTCGGACGCATCTTCAAAATCTTTTACCGGGAGATTAGTTAGCAACATCCATTCAAGTGGTATTACTCCTTTAGGCGGTCTAATTTCATATGCATAGACAGCAGACATTTTGAGGTCGGGAAGCGTTTCGGTTCTGTGCTTTACGTTGTTTCTAGGCGGGCTTAGGTTAAAGTCGCTAAATTTAATTCCGACCGTTGCCACTCTTGATGCTTGCTTGGTGCCATTGCGCTTGCTATTTTTCATTGGCACATTGACTTTATACGTTCCTTTGCATCTCTTTTGTCCAATAAACTGCCATAGATTTAAAACGTCTTTCTCTGCATATCTAGATTTTTTATTCACAGCTCGGTTCACGTTTGCGCGCACAATGACTGGGGAGCCAATATCATCACTGAGCCTAAAAAAGTCATACATGTCCGCCTCCCTATCACACACGGTTACAACTTCGGTATTAGGAAATAAGGAAGAGTAATTCTCCAGCATTTCTAGCCACCTATAACTTTCTTTATCTTCTATTGGCGTGACATTTTTCTTCCGCTTATCGTCTTCGCTATTAAGTTTTCTAGAAAATGTATTCTGATCAAGGATGCCTAGCGGTAGCCCATCCGTAGATACCGCCAGGCAGCTGTGAGATACGAGGCCTTTCGAATAAATTTCCTTAACATTTTTCCCTTCTTTTACTGAAATATTCCCAAGCCCATTTGTTGCCGGGTGTTTGGTGTAGACCATATAGCTCGTATCCTGGATAGCCAAGATAGTCTTGTGTTTTTTGGCCCGAATGACGGACTTTACTCTATGGGCTCTGATAATTTCTTTACCACTGGTTTTATCATTTGCGAAAAATCGATATGCCGCTTTAGTTGCGGCCCAGCCAGCGCATGATTGATTAATAGAGCACTCTGGAGAATCTGAAAAGCTATCACATATTTTTACCAACCTGCTATTGAGTCGTTCATCCCCAAAATCAACCCCAGAAAATTCGTCAGTTGCCCAGCTGCCTTGATTATTCATATAAATTCCCTAGTATGATATATGTAGTAGACGTATAATATACCTCTACTATAAACAATATACTGACTTTTGTAATGAATACACTAGAAATGAAAAGAAAGGTGTTACTGGAAAAGCTGTCGAAGTATAGTTACTTCGTCAAAGGCAGTCTTGCTAGTGTGTGCATGGTGTGCAGTCGAGTAAATTGTGTTTGCACATACCCCAAAGGGGCAGTGGCACACAGACTTACCTATAAAGGCAAGAACCAAAAGACACGAACCGTCTACGTACCCAATGGAAGAGTGAAAGAGGTGAGGAAATTGATTTCAAATTATAGGATGTATCGAGATATTACAGAAATGATATTCGAACTTAACGTTAGAATATTCAAGGAAAGTAGTCGCAACTGATTTTTAGGCGTAGACTTATGGGTAATAGAAAGGTGTTGTGGGGGCTGAGGGTTAAAGACCCTCGGCTACCCGATTATATTTTATTTACTCATAACTGCAATATCAAGGTTACTTAATTGCTTCCTTGTATTAAAAGATGTTCTATTTACCATTATTACCGTTGCTAAATTGATATCTGGATAAATCCTCATTTCAGAATGAAAACCAGCTCCGCCACCTTCTTTAAAATAATATTTTTTGTCATTTAGCACTCCAATATGCCAGCCTAATGTCATCTCTATTTCTTTCCCTGAGTTATCTTTTTCTTGAGAATAAAGGTGCTGCTTCACATTACTACCAAGTAATACTGATTTGTCAGATAATAAACTTTGAAGAATGCGACTGAAAGCTCTAGCTGAACCTATTGCCCCACCAAATGCCGGGCCATTGAGATACACGTTATTGATATGAAGCCAATTTTCTTCATACTCACCCCATGTAGTATCTTCAATTAGAAAAAATTTGAGCAAGTTCATAAATGAGTATTTTTTTAAATAACCTTTGGCGTGATTATCCTCCTGAATTACGCTAAAACTAATTTCATTTTTCGATAACTGAAGCGGTTGAAATATATTTTTTCGTATATATTCGCTATAACTTAAGCCACTGACTTTTTCAATAACACCTCCGAGTAACCAATATCCGATGTTTGAATATTCGTATTTTTCTCCCGGCAATGATGAAGCCTTTGGGTTTTCTAATAATACCTTTTCAACTGCTTTTTTTTCATTGAAGGTAATATGGTCTTTTGCTAAATGAACCCATTTAAGTGGGATAGGATCGGGAAGACCGGAAGTGTGACTTAAAAGTTGTCTAATTGTGATTTCCGTACTATATGGATGTTCAACATATAGAGATATATTGTCATCCAATTTTATTTTATGGCGTTCCAATAATTGAAGTACTCCAATGGCAGTCAGAGTTTTGGTCATTGAAAATGCTGCCATAGTATGATTGGAGCTTAGTGCTACTTCATTTTTTATATCCGCTTGACCAGAACTATACTCAAAAACCACTGAATCACGATTTACTACCACATATTGAATTCCTGGATCGTTAGTTGATGATAATTCGGATAATAGATGAGCTACTTTTGAATTTTTCACGTCATATTCTCCAGCGAAAAGTGCTGAGTTGGAAATAATGAACACTAAAAACAATATAGAAAATTTAATCATATTACTCTCTGAGTTCTCAATAAAATATAACGTCTTACATCAGGAGCTTTCGTCAGCGTGGTTTCTTTGTGTTATAAGCGCAGCGGCAACACAAAGAAACCAGGAACTTCCCCCAGTTTTGCACTCATAGCTTAGTTATACCTCATGACCCTCCGGTCATTCCTACTTCAAATTCATCCGGCGTCATGTACCCCAGTGATGAATGCAGCCTTCTCTGATTATAGAAGCTGACATATTCACTGATCACTGCCCTCAACTCTTTTTCCGTCAGATACTCAGAGGGCACAGGGTCAAGTCTTGCCTTTTGCCCCTATTTGTTACGATCTGGCCAACTCAAGAATAATTCCAGGAAAAAGCAAAAGGCAAGACTTGACCCCGCGTGACCCGCAGGAAAAAGCAAAAGGCAAGACTTGACCCCGCGTGACCCGCTACCCTATTTTCTGCTCTATTTTCTGCTCTATTTTCTGCTCTATTTTCTGCTCTATTTTCTGCTCTATTTTCTGAGGAGCGTTTTGTTAGCTGCCTTTACATGTCGTTCCTGATTTTCATCGGAAAACTAACCCCCAAGCTTGGAATAGTACAAAGAAGCTTCTCTATATTTTCAAGTGAATATGGAAGGTATGTTGAGTTTGATCTAATGAAAAACATTTTCATGCCGCACCTTGTTCTTTCAGGCAATGCGATAAAATCTGACGCTATAACTTCACTTACTTCTGCACGAAGAACTATTTCGTTGGCCAGTGTTTTGATGGAATCATATGGACCAACCACAGCAAACAATAATTTTCCGTTACTCAATAAAACTTCTGGAACTATTTTTATCAACTGGCCATGATAAAAAATCTCAAATTTTGATTGTTTGCGAATTACACGACAATAGTACTCAGTATCACTCTCTTTTGGCAATATTTCTGGGGAAGCCTGCCGTATCAATTTCTCATATCCATCTTGGCGGTCTTTGTTGTGCAGAGAATATAATTGTGTCATATGACTGTCATAAACAAAGTATCCAAAAACAATCAGGATGCCTGGCAACAATAGACCTGCCCCTTTTATAACCTCCTTTTTTCTATCAAAATTCTCATGGATGGCTCGCCTGGCATATATCCATGATAGCGATACGCATCCAATGAATACTGCCAATCCAACGGCGCCATAAATTATATAAACAAGATTCCTTACCCAACTAGGCCATACATTATCACCAAATACAAACACCCAAAATAGTCCAGCTGTGGCACCTCCCGCAAGGAATGCCGCAGCAAATCCTAGAATGATACCCCAGACTATTCCAGCGGCTAAATATATACTAAGAATATTTCTCATTCGTCAGTTTTTTGCAGCTAACGCTTGCAATGAGGGGCAAGCCGTAGTGGGGATTTTTTTGTGCTAGCTCTTCCAGCACAAAAAAAGCACCAGGCGCTTTTGACTGTCCGAGTGGATTTGCCTTGTTATACCCATTACGCCTCACAGTTCTTGCATACCACTTTCATTTTCTTCCTTAGCTTCTTCCACACTTCACTGTTCCATTCACTCTTTTCGAGGAGCTTGCAATAGACATCTAATGATTTAGCGACTTCATCATGGAACAACTTGGCATTTATGGTTTTCGTCTTTTCCACAAAAACGACACCTTTGCGCCGAATGTGCCAGCCTCTGGTGGTTTCTCCTTGGTGCAATATTCCACAGCGAACACCTTTATAGAATTCTTCACTGTAGCCCTGCATGAACGAGAAATTTGTGTTGTGATCAAAGAAATTACAGAAAGCCAACTGGCTTTTTCGATTTGAATCTGCCCACCCTTGGTAGAATGATTCAAGAGCCTCAATCATGAGGCACGATATGGCCATAATTGTGAACCCATTTTTCTTTTCTTTTTCAACCCTCATCGGTTCGATATAACGTTCGGTGAAGCGCTGCCTCACGAAGTCAACAATCTTCTGAGCTTCTTGCTTTTCAACGAAGCTCTTGTAATCGCTGATCTTGATTGTAGTTGATAAGTACGAATCCATTTTTTTAGGTATAACTTATTAGCATCAAGCACAATTGCCCGGTTTCCCCGCAAGATTAAATCAAGAATCAGGCAATAACACTCGATAATCACCTAAAATCAAGACCATTCGCCCTGATATCTTGATAATACCATGTAATTCAGGCACTCTTTCTCGACTTTTCAAGCCGTCAAAGTCATCAGCAGCATCAGGGTCGGACTCGCGCTATTCCGACCCCCAAATGCAAGTGCTGAAATGATCCATGTTAGTGGCTGCAAACCAAATTAGGAAGGTCACTGGATTCCGCTATCCGCCGAAACAACTCAAAAAAGCGGCTTCTATTTATTCTGCGCAGCACTCAACGACAACCCCAGCTGATACAACTGTTTCTTCTTCAGACCTGTGATCCTGGCCGCCAGCGCACTGGCCTGACTGAGTGGCAATTCCTCCAGCAACACGCTGAGAATGCGCCGCGCCTCGCTGTCATCAGCGCCGTCTCCGCCGCTCTGCGCACCGGCCAGCAGCAGCACGATCTCACCTTTCTGCTGATCGGCATCATTGCGCACCCAGTCTGCCAATTCACCCAGCGGGGCATCCTTCACCGTCTCGAAAGTCTTGGTGAGTTCACGCGCCAACACGGCCCGCCGCCCCTCTCCGATCACTGCGGCCATGTCCTCCAGCGCCGCCCTCACCCGGTGCGGCGCCTCGTAGAAAATCAACGTGCGCGTTTCAGCCATCAGGGCCTGCAGGCGCTTACATCGTGGCCCGCTCTTGGTCGGCAGAAAGCCCTCGAAGACAAAACGATCCGTGGGCAGACCGGATACGGACAATCCCGCCATCAGCGCGCTGGCTCCAGGCACCGGCACCACACGGATACCCTGCTCGCGCGCCAGACGCACCAGGTGAAAGCCAGGGTCGCTGACCAGCGGCGTGCCGGCATCGGAAATCAGGGCAAGACTTTCACCGGCCATGACGCGCGCCAGCAACCGTGGCGCCTGGGTGCGCTCATTGTGCTCGTGCAGGGCGATGGTCGGCGTAGCGATACCGAAATGCGTCAGCAGCCGACCGCTGTGGCGCGTGTCCTCGGCGGCAATCAGATCCACCCCCTGCAGAATCTCCACTGCGCGTGGCGTCATATCTCCCAGATTGCCGATGGGTGTCGCCACCACATACAACGTGCCCGCCTCGACTGCTTTCATCTGCTGCCTTTCTTCTACTCTGGATGAGAAATATGGGCTGAGCCCGTATACTAACGCCCCGATGACGAATCTTACACAAGCCCACCGCTCCTGGCGCAAAAACCCACCACAGCGCCCCACACCGCACATGCACGTTTTGCTGGCAGCCCTGTTCATTGCCCTGCTGGCCGGTTGTGCCGGAGGGCCGCCACCCGTGCCGGTGCCCAGTCCACACGCCGAAGATACGGCGCAAACCCAGCCACTGGAAAAAATGGTCCAGCAGGGGCGTTACCTCGACGCAGCGCTGGCCTATTCACGGCTGGCCAACCGTGCTGAATATCCCCAACGCGAAATGTATTCCCTGCGCGCGGCGGAGTTGCTGAGAGACGGCAACTACGTCCCGCAGTCCTTCCAGTTGCTGAGCGAGATCCAGGGCGCCGACCTGGGGCCCGAGTTCCATATTCGCCGCGCCCTGCTGACCGCCGACATCGCCCTCACCCGCCAACGGCCCAACGAGGCGCTCGATGTGCTGAACAGCATCACCCTGCAACTGGCCGAGGACGAACGGGATTTCCGCCGCCGCTACCACCAGCTGCGCGCACGCGCCTTCGAGCAGCTCGGCAACCCGCTTGAGAGCACCCGTGAACACGTCCTGCTGGAGCCCTTGCTCGATGACCCAGCGGCGGTGCAGGCTAACCAGGTCGCTATTCTCGACACTCTGCAGAAACTGACGCCACAGGCACTGGAGGATCTGGCACCGGACGAACTCGGTGGCTGGCTGGCACTGGCCGCCATCGGCAAGGGCGTGGATGACAGTCTGCCTGCCGACGAACTCATCGCCCGCTGGCGCGAGCGGTATCCACTGCACCCGGCCAGCGAAGAGACCATCACCCGACTGCTGGCAGCCCGCCCCCAGCCCCTGCGCCGACCGGAGCAGATTGCCCTGATCCTGCCCCTGGGCCCGCAGGACCGCTACGCCAAGGCCGCCGAGGCGGTACGCAACGGCTTCTTCGCCGCCTATTACGCACAAACACCCCGGCCAGCGGTGAATGCCGCCGTCATCACCGGCAACGAGGAGCCGCTGGCGGAAAATGCGGACGCCACCCTAGCGCCGATCCGTCTGCGCATCTACGAAGAGGGCCGCACTGCCGAGGCCTTCAACGCCGTCTATCAACAAGCCGTTGCCGATGGCGCTGATTTTATTATCGGCCCACTGGGCAAGGACGCAGTGAACCAGCTGACCGCCCGGGAATCGCTGCCGGTACCGGTGCTGGCGCTGAATTATGGCGAAATAAGCGAGGCCCCGCCCCGCAACCTGTTCCAGTTAGGTCTGTCACCGGAGCAGGAGGCCCGCGAGGTCGCGGAACGTGCCTGGCAGGATGGTCACCGCCGCGCCGCCGTGATCACCCCCTCCACGCCCTGGGGCGACCGTGTTGCCAAGGCCTTCAACGAACGTTGGCTGAAACGAGGCGGCCATGTGGTGGAAGTTCAGCATTACGATCCGAGAAAGAACGATTATTCACTGCCCATCCGCCGCCTGCTGAATGTGGACGAAAGCCAGGCGCGGCGGAAATCCGTACACCGCATCATCGGCAAAAAGGTCGAGTTCATCCCCCGTCGCCGGCAGGACATCGACTTCATCTTCATGGCCGCCTTTTCGCGCCAGGCGCGGGTGATCCGCCCCCAACTGCGCTTCCACCACGCGCCGAAGGTGCCGGTCTACACCACTTCGCACGCCTTCAGCGGCACCGTTGATCCACAGATGGATCGCGACATGGACGGCGTGATATTCGCCGACATGCCCTGGACCCTGGCCCCGGATGCAGTCGGCCAGCGCCTCAAGGCGGACATCGCCCACGCCTGGCCCGGCGCCGCCAAGCGCTATACCCGCCTGCACGCCCTGGGCGTGGACGCCTACCGGGTGATCGACCAGCTCAACACCCTGCGCCGTAATCGTGCTGGGCACTTTGCCGGTGAGACCGGCGAGCTGTCACTGGATATGGCCAACCGCCTGCAACGGCGGTTATTATGGGCACGTTTCCAACGCGGGGTGCCACAACTACTGGATACTGCCGAAAACTAAAGGGATCTTCAGGGAGGATGCCGATGGCCGCACACAACGAGGCCGGACGACGCGCAGAGCAGGATGCCTGCGATTATCTGGAACGCCAGGGACTGCGCCTGGTCGAACGTAATTATGCCTGCGCACGCGGTGAGATCGATCTCATCATGCTGGATCGCAACACGCTGGTATTCGTGGAGGTGCGTTACCGGCGCAGCCGCCGCTACGGCAGCGGCGCCGAGAGCGTGGACTGGCGCAAGCAAGGCAAGTTGTCGGCCACCGCCGCCCACTACCTGCTGGGACACCCCAAGGCGGCACACCGGCCCTGCCGTTTTGATGTGATCGCCCTCACGGGCCAGGACAACGGACGTGCGCACATAGACTGGATCACCAACGCCTTTCAGGCCTGAACCAAAAAGCGGAAAACCATGCAAACCTCGATCATTACCCGGCTCATCGTTCTACTCGCCCTACTCCTCCTATTGGCCGGCTGCGCCGCCACACCGCTGACCGACAGCGGCCAGCCCCGGCCCACCCGTTCCGCGATCACCGTGGTCGAAGACCAGCGTATTGAATCCAGCGCCATGGACAAACTCTACAGCGATCCGAAGCTGCAACAGAAGATTCACGTCAACATCACCAGCTACAACCGCATCGTCCTGCTCAGCGGCGAGGCCCTGTCGCGGGAATTGCGCGACCATGTGATCAACATCGTGCGTAACCTGCCCGGGGTGCGCCGGGTACACAATGAGATCCGCATCAAGGATCTCACCGGTTTCCAGTCCCGCAGCCGGGACGGCTGGATCACCTCCAAAATCAAGGCACGCATGCTGGCCACCAAGGGCTTTGATTCCGACGCCGTCAAGGTCATCACGGAATACGGCACGGTATTCCTGATGGGACTGGTGACCCGCACGGAGGGTCGTCAGGCAGCGGAAATCGCGCGCAATGTCGATGGTGTGCGACAGGTGGTCAAGCTGTTCGAATACGTCGACTGATGCCCGCCGGGCTCACCCCTGCCCTGATCGAACTGCTGGGCGCGGACAATGTGCTCACCGAGGCGAGCGAGCGGCTGGCCTACGGCTACGACAACAGCCGCCAGCAGGCCCTGCCGGCACTGGTGGTCTTTCCCGAGAATCACGCCCAGGTGCAGGCCGTGGTGCGCCTGTGCCATGAGCAACGCACACCGCTGACGGCGCGTGGCCGCGGCACCGGCACCACCGGCGCCACGGTGCCGCTGGAAAATGCCATCGTGCTCTCCACCGAGCACATGACGCGCATCCTGGAAATGAACCCCGCCGACCGCCTGATGGTGGTGCAACCCGGTGTCACCAACCAGGCGGTGCAGCAGGCGGCCGCCGAACACGGCTTCTTCTGGCCGCCGGACCCCACCAGCGCCGCGGTATGCACCATCGGCGGTAATCTGGCCTATAACTCGGCCGGTCCGCGCGCGGTGAAATACGGCACCCCGCGCGAAAACACCCTCGGCCTGCGCGCCGTGACCGGCGCCGGCGAAGAGATTCACACCGGCACCCGCACCACCAAGGGCGTGGTGGGCTATGACCTGACCCGCCTGCTGATCGGCTCCGAAGGCACCCTGGCGATCATTACCGAGGCCACCCTCAAGCTGACCCCACTGGCCGAAAGCAAGCGCACCCTGCGCGCTATCTATGCCGACATGCACGGCGCCGCGCAGGCCGTAGCGCGCATCATGGCCCAACCGGTAGTACCCTGCGCGCTGGAATTTATCGACGGCCCGGCCATCGAGATGATTCGCCAGCACGCCTCTGCCGAGCTGCCACAGGGGGCCGGCGCACTGCTGATGATCGAGGTCGATGGCCCGCAGGCGGCGATGGCCGAGTCATTGGCGGCCATTGAACAGGCCGCCAGTGGAGACGGCCTGCTGGATCTGCGGGTGGCGCAAACCCAGACCGAGGTGCAGGCCCTGTGGGCCACGCGCAAGGCCCTGTCGCCAGCATTGCGCAATGTGGCGCCGAAGAAGATCAACGAAGATGTGGTCGTGCCCGTGTCGCAGATCCCGGCCCTGATCGGCTCCCTGGCAGAGTTCGGCGAACGCCACGGCATCACCATCGTCAATTTCGGCCATGCCGGTAACGGCAATATCCACGTCAACCTGCTGGTGGATCCGGACGACGGCGCACAAATGGCCCGGGCCGAAGCCTGTCTCGACGCCGTCTTCGCCCGGGTGCTCGAACTGGGTGGCAGCCTTTCCGGAGAGCACGGCATCGGGCTGGTCAAACGCGACTTTGTCGCCCGCGAAATCGACCCCGTCAGTCTCGCCCTGATGCAGCAGATCCGCCTGCTCTTCGACCCCCACGGCATCCTCAATCCGGGCAAGACCCTGCCTGCCGTCAACGGCAGCAGTTCCTAAAGCCCCTCCCCTTTCAGTCCGCTAATAGCTTCAGGGTACTACCTCATATAGCTGGCTGCTTCTCCAATCCTTCTGGATCATAAATGGCCGACGATATCAGCACATTGGCCAGGAAAAAACCATGACAAAGATACGGCATTCCCAGACTGTACCGATACACTCCCTAAGCCCCCCTTCGCTGCACAGCAGAGACTTTCCGCCTCCCGCCGGCTCCGCAGACTCCCTCATCTTGCACAGGGCCACTGAGCCGGAATAACACCCTTATGCAGCAACGCACAAAACTGTTGGTCGGTTCTCTGGCATCCAGTCTGGCAGTCATCGCTCTCTTTGCCGGTATTGCATTCACCAGTGCACTCGACCTCGCCCGGCACCAGATACCCAACCTGCTGCACGACCATAACCAGCACCTCATCGAGACACTCCCCGCGCGGCCCAGTCTCGCACAAATTCTGGCCATATTGCCCCATCACGAAACCCACAGAGACTCTCTGTCTGTCATCGATACACAGGGCCGCCGGCTAAGCGCCGCCGACAACCATTCATCACAAAAACAGGCGATTCACATCGATAGTGAGTCCCTGCTGGCAACCAGCAGCGGCTACACCACCATCGGTGACAACGAATACATCTGGGCCACCACCCCCATACCAGACACCCCCTATACCCTCGTCAACACCCATCGTAACGCCCGCAGTGGGCTGCGCGAATTCATGAAGTACATCGGTGTACCGATTGGCTTTGCCGCACTGATCAGCATCTGGCTGTCGACGTGGGGCGCGATGGTCATTTCCTCCCTGTTTCGCAAGCTCAATGAGCAACGCGCCCAGCTGGAACACCAGGCCCATCATGACCCCCTCACCGGCCTGCCCAATCGTGACGCCCTGAGCAAAACCATCGATGCAACCATCGCTCAACTGGATGGCAGCAAGCAGGCACTGGCGGTGTGCATGATCGACCTGCACCAGTTCAAGGAGATCAATGACTCGCTGGGCCACCACTGCGGCGATGAATTACTGCGGCAAGTTGCCACCCGTCTCAGCGGAGTACTGCAGGCGCCTGACCTGGCCGGGCGCTTCTATGGCAACAAATTCGCCATTATGCTCAGGCAAACCGGCACAGCGACCATCGACGCCATTACCGGAACCCTGCTCGGCACCTTAGAAAATTCCTTCGAAATCGACGGGCGTTGCCTGTATATCCGCGGCACCCTCGGTATTGCCCTGTATCCGCAGCACGCAACCACGGCGCCGGCACTGTTGCAAAAGGCAGAAGCAGCGATCTTCCAGGCCCGGGACAATACCCAATATGCCGCCATCTTCCAGGCACTGGACAATAAAGGGGCCGCGGAGCGGCTCGGCTTGATCAACGACCTGCGCAATGCCCTGCGCGATGGACAGCTGGAGCTCCACTACCAGCCAAAACTGGATCTCCGCAGCCGCCATATCATCGGTGCCGAGGCCCTGGCGCGCTGGATCCACCCACAGCACGGCGCTATCCCGCCTGACCAGTTTATCGAAATCGCCGAACGTACCGGACTGATCAAAGAGTTGACCCGGTGGGTGCTGGAAACGGCGGTGCAGCAATGCGCCCAGTGCCATGCCAATGGCTGGGCAGTGAAGATTTCGGCCAACCTGTCAGCCATCAATCTGCATGATGAGGAGCTGGTGCCGCTGATTGCCTCACTGCTGGAACGACACGAGCTGCCGGCACAGAACCTGGTCGTGGAAATTACCGAGACCGCCATGATGGCCGACCCGGCCCGTGCCAAGGCACAGCTGAGAAAGCTGGACACACTGGGCGTGTGCATTTCCATCGACGACTTTGGCACAGGCTATTCTTCGTTAGGCCACCTGAGACAGCTGCCAGTGGATGAAATCAAGATCGACAAGTCATTCGTCGTGGACATGATCTCCAGCGAGGATGATGCTTCTATCGTGCGCGCCACTATCGGCCTGGCCCATGATCTGAGCCTGGAGGTCGTCGCCGAAGGCGTAGAAGATGAGATCACTCTGAAACAACTGACTGACATGGGCTGTGACATCGCCCAGGGCTATCACATTGCCCGCCCCATGCCGGCAGCGGACTTCGCCGCCATGCTGGACGAACATATAAAAGCAAAGAAAGACGATCAGGCAGTGGCCTCGCGCTAACCCCTCAAAACATATTCACCACAGAGGGGCACAGAGAAAGACAAATTATTATTGCCTCTAGGAGTCTGTGGTGAATGGTCCTTTGAAAACGGACCCGGACTCGAAACAATTCGGCCGTTGCGTCATCCGTACAGGCAATGGCCACCGCAACACGATTTCCCGCATCGAAACATCTGACGCATAAGCCAGACATTCCACCCCACAATGCACGGCCTCACGCAGGGTCTCTCCGTACAACGGATCAATCTGGTCGGCAGGACGCACTTCCCGTACATCACCCCGCTGCACGCAGAAAAAGATCACCGCACGCTGCCCTGCCCGCACCACGGACATCAGCTCGCGCAGATGTTTGCTGGCACGCACACTGACGGCATCGGGAAAACGGGCGATACCATCATCCACCAGGGTGACATTTTTTACTTCTATATAACAAGGAATAGACCCCTTATTGTCGGGCGAGTCCAGCAGCAGATCAATGCGGCTTTTTTCCTCGCCATAGCGCACTTCCGAACGCACCCGCCCATAGCCGGCCAGTTCCGGTACGCGACCATTCTCGATAGCCTCGCGCACGAGCAGATTGCTCAACTGGGTATTGATACCCGCCAGCACGCCATCACGCACCTCAATCAATTCCCAGGTATGCGGATATTTTCGTTTGGGGTTGTCGGATCGGCTCAGCCAGACCCGGCGCCCCGGCTCGGCGCAACCGGTCATGGCGCCGGTGTTGGCGGTGTGTGCAGTAATCACTTCCCCGTCGGGCAACTGCACATCGGCGAGAAAGCGTTTGTAGCGACGCAGCAGGCGCCCCTCGACGAGGGGCTGCTCGAAAGTCACTGGCTCAGCGACAGCAACAGCTCGTTGAGACGGCGCACAAAGGTCGCCGGATCATCCAGCTGACCGCCCTCGGCCAGCAGGGCCTGATCAAAGAGAATCTCGGCCATGTCGTTGAACAGCTCATCGCTGCCTTCCTGTTTGAGCTTGGCCACCAATGGGTGTTCCGGATTCAGCTCGAACACCGGTTTGCTGCTCGGCACGTGTTGGCCGGCGGAGCGCAGGATGCGTTCAAGGTTGGCGCTCATGTCGTTCTCACCGGTCACCAGGCAGGCCGGTGAGGAGGTCAGGCGATGAGTCAGGCGCACCTCGGAAACTTTGTCACCCAGCACCTCTTTCACCTTGCCAATGAGATCCTTGAATTCCTCGTCTACCTTTTCGTGGGCCTTTTTCTCTTCCTCGTCTTCCAGCTCGCCCAGGTCCAGCTCGCCCTGCGCCACGGACTTCAGCGGTTTGCCGTCGAACTCGGTCAGCGAACTGACCAGCCACTCGTCAACACGGTCGGCCAACAGCAGTACCTCGATGCCCTTCTTACGGAAGATCTCCAGGTGCGGACTGTTCTTGGCAGCGGCGAAGCTATCGGCGGTGATGTAATAAACCGCCTCCTGTCCCTCCTTCATGCGCTCGACGTAGTCGGCCAGCGAGACATCCTGCGTTTCGCTGTCGGAGTGGGTGGTCGAGAAGCGCAGCAGACGGGCCAGCTGTTCCTTGTTGGCGAAGTCCTCACCCGGCCCTTCCTTCATCACGCGGCCGAACTCCTGCCAGAAGGTGGCATATTTCTCCGGCTCGTTCTTAGCCATACCTTCCAGCAGACCCAGCACCTTTTTTACCGACCCGGCGCGAATGGAATCGATCACCTTGTTGTGCTGAAGGATCTCACGCGACACATTCAGCGGCAGATCATTGGAGTCGATGACACCGCGCACAAAGCGCAGGTAGTTTGGCATCAACTGCTCGGCATCGTCCATGATGAACACGCGGCGCACGTAGAGCTTGATGCCGTGACGGCGCTCGCGATCCCACAAGTCGAAGGGTGCGCGTGCAGGGATATAGAGCAGCGAGGTGTATTCGTACTTTCCCTCGACGCGATTGTGCGTCCACGTCAGCGGGTTCTCGAAATCATGCGCGACGTGCTTGTAGAATTCCTGATATTCCTCTTCACTGATCTCGCTCTTGGCGCGTGTCCACAACGCCGAAGCGCGGTTGACGGTCTCCCATTCGATCTCGTCGGACTTGCCGGCTTCTTCACCCATGTTTTCCTTTGGCATCAGGATGGGCAGGGTGATGTGGTCGGAATACTTGCTGATGATGTTACGCAGACGATAACCATCGAGGAATTCATCTTCCCCTTCGCGCAGATGCAGGATGACCTCCGTGCCGCGCTCGGGCCGTTCCACGGTCTCCAGTGAATACTCGCCTTCGCCGGCCGATTCCCAGCGCACCCCGTGTTCGGTGCCAAGCCCGGCGCGGCGGGTGGTCAGGGTCACCTTGTCGGCAACGATAAACGAGGAGTAGAAACCGACACCAAACTGGCCGATGAGGTGGGCATCCTTGGCCTGATCGCCGGTCAGCGATTCAAAGAACTGCGCCGTACCCGATTTGGCGATGGTGCCGATATGCTCAATGACCTCTTGACGGGTCATGCCGATGCCGTTGTCACGAACGGTAATGGTGCGTGCATCCTTGTCGTAGCTGACGTGAATCTTGAGATCGGAATCGCCCTCGAACAGAGCGTCATCGGACAAGGCCTCAAAGCGCAGCTTGTCTGCCGCATCGGAGGCATTGGAGATCAGCTCACGGAGAAAGATTTCCTTGTTGCTGTAGAGGGAGTGGATCATCAGCTGCAGCAACTGCTTGACCTCGGTCTGAAATCCCAGGGTTTCCTTGTGCGCTTCGACAGTCATCGTTTCGTACTCCTCAGTCATTACCATTACTTGCGGCCACACGCCAGCGACGGACGACCGGATTAAAGATTCTGTCTAATATGGGGACACTGGAGAAAAGAACAAGAGGGGGAGAAATAAGTCGGCAGGCCACTGCGCAGGTAAGGCAGGCATACCATCAAACAAGCGCCAAGAAATCAGTGTCTGGCAGCAACCTTGGCCTCCAACAGGAAGCGTCGGAACTGTTGCTGGCACTCCCGATCCCGCGGAGGAAAACTCAATCCGGCACCGGCATCAGAGGTGCGCACTACCTGCGCCTGAATGCGATATTCTATGGGCGTAGGAGTTGCGGGAAGATGAAACACCAGCTCCACATCGACGGCCTTTTCAAGCAGCAGTTCGCTGGCCGGCAGAAAGGCTCCACCCATGCCGATATTCTCGGTACGGCAGCGAAACATGGCCTGTAGGCTGGACTCGTGACAGTGAACTTCCGTATCCAGGGCCAGGGTGTGGCGATACGTCTTTCGCTGATCTTGTACCATCTCCGGCATCGCCATCCCCTAAGTGAGCGTAAAGAATGCCGTCTATGCTATCGGCCTACGGGCAGAGATTCCACTGTATTTTCCCGGATATCTGTCAGTGAAATTAAGGGCATCTCTAATGATTCTGGATGTGTCAGCTTGCGATTCGCCGGTTCACCAACAGTCGCTGCTTTCTTTAAAAAACCTACTTTTGGAAGGCAAGGCGTGAAACGCAGGTAACAGCTGGCTATTGGCAAGTCTCACAACGCAGAAGTGGCAGATTTTGGGATCAAGATGCGCATTCGCGAATCATGAGAGGTGCCAACCATGATATAGGGCCACTATCGGAAACCGGAAGTCTATCGGCGTTTGGATTGATCGGCCACGATACTGCCGTGAGTATCAGGGAGCAGTCTTGCGAAAGGGCGTCACGTATTTTGTTGCGTATTCCCGCGACACACGTTTGGCCTGCATTAGCTGCTCACTGTTCAGCAGCTTGGCCAGCCTATCCCGGCTACGCCCATGTCCGGCATCCCCCTCCATGGCCGCCAAATCAAACCAGACATAGGCCTGCACCAGATCCTGCTCGACGCCAACACCTTTGGCGTACAGAACGCCAAGATTCGCCTGGGAGGCCGCATTGCCATTCTCGGCGGCCCGGCGATACCATTGGAAGGCCTTTTTGTAGTCCTGTGGCACCCCCTGTCCGGCGTGATACATCACGCCGATCGCCGCCTGCACCGCGGGCTCGCCCTTCTCTGCAAGCGGCTGCCACTCGGAAAAGGCCTCCTTAAACTGCCCCTTCTGGATCGCCTTTGCACCCTCCGCAACATCGGCATGCAAGGGAAAGCACGGCACAACCAGCGCCAGGGCAAGTCTGAATTGTTTCAGGGAATTGCGAATGAACATTCTTCTGAACCTTTGCGAGCGGCGAAAGCGCTGGCGCACAGTCTGATCTAACGGATATATTCCCACGCCCAGCCATTACAGCATGAGAACAACATCAGGCGTGGGAACATGTACTGGAGAAAACTGGTGCCGACACACGGACTCGAACCGCGAACCTACTGATTACAAATCAGTTGCACTACCAATTGTGCTATGTCGGCGTGAAGCTGTGCATTCTATGCACTGATGGCTTGGGATGCAATTTATTTGCATGCTTTTTGTTGTACAAGCTCAACGCCTGGCTGCCGATCAGCCAGTGCTGCAATACTGGCGATTTTCTCGGTTTGTGCGCTGTCCACGGTGAGTTCAAGCCATTTTTCCTTAATGACCCGGTGGCGTGGCTTCATCATGGTGGCAGGATCTATACGCCGCACCTGATTGAAACGCTCGGTAGCGGTACTCTTGCGCGAGAAGAGTCCGAGCGAGATCGCATTCGCCACCTCACCCTTCCCCATAATGTACATGTCGTCCAGGCCCTTTTCCTGCAGCACCTGAACCTTGCGACGTGCATCCGCGTAGGACTTGAGTGGCGGCAGATATACCCAATAACCCTTGAGTACACGGCGCTCGCTCAGTCGTTGCTCGGCTCTCACATCAAGAGCCAGTAGCGCCTTGTACATGCGGCCCGCATCGGCTTCGTCCTTGAAGGGGCCGAGCGTGAAACAGGCCATCACAATGGGCGGTGGAGGCTCAGGTTCCGGCAGCACTTCCGCCTTGAGCGGGATCAGCGCAGGCGCAACCTCCTGGCTGACTTTCTCCCCAGTGGGCGCTGGCGGCTCAGGGGCAGATTGAGCCATCGCAGGCTGAGGAATATTCGGCACGACCGAGGCCTGAGTCTGCTTTGCCATGCCGAGGCCACGCTCGCGCAAGAGCACCAACCGCTCCACACCGGAGGGTAATGCCTCAGTCTGAAGCAACGGGGGTTCGGCTTTCTGCGGCTGACTATACTGCCAGTAAAAAAATGTCAGATTCAGCAACAGAAAAAACCAGAAAACCAGTCTCATGCCTTACTCATCGCGATAATATTCAAGCCCTTGAGCACCAAATCGGGTTCATGACGGACGTTGCCCTGTAGCAATGGTAGCAAATCCGTCGCATTGCCTCCGCAGATGATCGCCGTCATCGGCACACCGATAAGCTCACCCACTTCCCGTTGCAGACGCTCAACAAGCCCCGCCGTGGCCTGCAGGCTTCCCCCGCTGACCGCCGATTGCGTATCGCGGGCCAGCAGCACGTCCGCGGCATCGCAGGTATCATCACGGATGCGTGCCGTATTTTCGAGCAGGCTGGAGCGCATCAAGCCCAACCCGGGGATAATCAGCCCCCCCAGGTGTCGTCCCTCGGCGTTGATAACATCCAGGGTTGTTGCCGTACCACAGTCGACGACACACACCGCACCGGACAACAAATGCCGCGCCGCGATCAAGGCCGCCCAGCGATCAGCACCGAGCTGGTCAGCCTGCACATAGCCATTCACCACCCCGCAGGCCTGCACTTGTGCCGAGATAATCTCCAGCGGCAGATTCCAGGAGTTCTGAACCCAATCCTTCAGCGCCCGCACGCGAAACTCAGTGGTAACACTGGCCAACAGAACCCGTTTCGGAGGTGTCGCCAGCAGCCACCTTTGTGACAGCACCTTCACCAGGTCTTTGTCTGGGTAGACCACGCGTTGGGCTACAGACATTTCCCCATTATGGGAAATCGCCCATTTCAGATTTGTGTTACCGGCATCGATAAGCAAGCAATCAGACATTGGTCAGTTGACCCGATGTGGTGCGCAAGCTGATTTCGCCACTATAAAAATGCTTTCGGGCACCGTTTTTCAACGACAGTATCAACGCACCATTTTCATCAACCCCTTGCGCGACTCCCGAGGTCTCTGCCGATGGCGTTTGTAACACCACCTCTCGACCGGAAAAGGCATCAGCCGCCATCCACTCATCCCGAAAGGTGTCCAATCCATCGATATCGTACTGGCGCGCCGCGCCAATGAGGCATGTAAGAACTTGAGCCGCTAGCACATTACGGGCAATCCGGTGGCCAAGGCTGGACTCCAGATCTGACCAGGGCTGATCGATAGCTTCCTGTGCAAATTCCATGGCACGGACATTCAGGCCGACACCGATAACAACCTCACAGGGGCCGTTAGTCTCGCCCGATATCTCCAGCAAAACCCCTGCCAGCTTGCGTCCGTCTAACAATATGTCATTTGGCCACTTAAGATTCAGCCCCTCGACACCCTCATCACGCAAGGCGCGCACTAAAGCAACCCCCACGGCAAGACTCAAGCCGCCAAGTTCCGCCCCCCCCCGGGAAAAGCGCCAGCGCAGCGAAAGATAGAGATTGCCACCAAATGGCGAAACCCACTGGCGGCCGCGTCGCCCACGACCAAGACGTTGGACCTCGGCAAAACAGGCACGGCCACTTTCCATCGCTCGAAGAGGGCGCTCGATCAAGTAAGTGTTAGTGGAATCCAGATCAAACAGTACCTCAAGCTTGGAAAGGGACTGGCGCCCATCTTCTGACATGGCATCAAGAATGTGCTCTGCATTCAATAATTCAACAGCCCGTGCCAGACGGTAGCCCTTGCCGCGAACATGAAAAATATCGACACCTGCGTTCTCCAGTGCCTGAATCATTTTCCAGACCACCGCGCGGGAACAGCCAAGCCACTCACCCAACTGGTTGCCCGAATAAAAATGGCCATCCGAGAGAAGCTCTAAAAGGGGTTTTGAAAACGCCACGTACCATTTCTTCCGGTTTATCATTTGCCGATGAAAGCCTACAAGCACTCCATCAGGGAAGCACACTCACATCGCCGACGAAGTTATGCGCAATCGGGAATTCTAGCAAAAAAAAACCCTCGCTGTATAAGCGAGGGTTTTGGAATAGAACCTGGCGGTGACCTACTTTCACATGGGGAAGCCCCACACTATCATCGGCGCTAGAGCGTTTCACTTCCGAGTTCGGAATGGGATCGGGTGGTGCCACTCCGCTATGGCCGCCAGGAAAACTGTCATCAGGCAGGATACTGCTGTCTGCCTGACATTAAATCGGGAAGTCGTGCTAAGGGGTATATTTCATCTGTTGCCAGAATCACATAACAAACCAAACCACTTGGGTGTTATATGGTCAAGCCTCACGGTCAATTAGTACGGGTTAGCTTCACGCATTACTGCGCTTCCACACCCCGCCTATCAACGTCGTAGTCTCCAACGGACCTTCAGGGAGCTCAAGGCTCCAGTGAGATCTTATCTTGGGAGGGGCTTCCCGCTTAGATGCTTTCAGCGGTTATCCCTTCCGAACGTAGCTACCCGGCAATGCCACTGGCGTGACAACCGGAACACCAGGGGTTCGTCCACTCCGGTCCTCTCGTACTAGGAGCAGCTTCCCTCAAATCTCAAACGCCCACGGCAGATAGGGACCGAACTGTCTCACGACGTTCTAAACCCAGCTCGCGTACCACTTTAAATGGCGAACAGCCATACCCTTGGGACCGACTTCAGCCCCAGGATGTGATGAGCCGACATCGAGGTGCCAAACTCCCCCGTCGATGTGAACTCTTGGGAGGAATCAGCCTGTTATCCCCGGAGTACCTTTTATCCGTTGAGCGATGGCCCTTCCATACAGAACCACCGGATCACTAAGACCTACTTTCGTACCTGCTCGATGTGTCTATCTCGCAGTCAAGCACCCTTATGCCTTTGCACTCATTGCACGATTTCCGACCGTGCTGAGGGTACCTTCGTGCTCCTCCGTTACTCTTTAGGAGGAGACCGCCCCAGTCAAACTACCCACCACACACTGTCCCCGACCCGGATAACGGGCCTAGGTTAGAACCTCAAACATGCCAGGGTGGTATTTCAAGGGTGGCTCCACCGAAACTAGCGTCTCGGTTTCAATGCCTCCCACCTATCCTACACAAGCAGGCTCAAAGTCCAGTGTGAAGCTGTAGTAAAGGTTCACGGGGTCTTTCCGTCTAGCCGCGGGTACACTGCATCTTAACAGCGATTTCAATTTCACTGAGTCTCGGGTGGAGACAGTGTGGCCATCGTTACGCCATTCGTGCAGGTCGGAACTTACCCGACAAGGAATTTCGCTACCTTAGGACCGTTATAGTTACGGCCGCCGTTTACCGGGGCTTCGATCAAGAGCTTCTCCGAAGATAACCCCATCAATTAACCTTCCGGCACCGGGCAGGCGTCACACCCTATACGTCCTCTTTCGAGTTTGCAGAGTGCTATGTTTTTAGTAAACAGTCGCAGCCACCATTTTATTGCAACCTCCTTCCGCTCCGAGAGCAAGTCTCTTCACGTAATGGAGGCGTACCTTCTCCCGAAGTTACGGTACCATTTTGCCTAGTTCCTTCACCCGAGTTCTCTCAAGCGCCTTAGAATTCTCATCCCACCCACCTGTGTTGGTTTGGGGTACGGTCTCACATTATCTGAAGCTTAGAGGATTTTCTTGGAAGC
>CAJVYS010000019.1:27500-37124 GCA_913009875.1 uncultured Gammaproteobacteria bacterium
GCCATCGGTAGTATCGAGTTGCGCCGCCTGCCCGGCGTGGATCGCAAGGTACCCACGGTACATGTGGAGGCCGGCGTCGTGACCCGCCGGGTATCGGATCTGGCCAATGCCAACGGCTACGTGTTCGCCGTCGACCCCACCTCACAAGACGCCTCCTGTATTGGTGGCAACATCGCCATGAATGCCGGCGGCAAGAAGGCGGTGTTGTGGGGCACCACGCTGGACAACCTGGTCTCGTGGCGCATGGTCACCCCGGACGGCCGCTGGCTGGAAGTGGAGCGCATCAATCACAACCTGGGCAAGATCCACGAGCAGGCGGAGACAGAATTCCGCATCCGCCGCTTCGAGGCCGACGGCAAGACACCCGCGGGCGAGCCGGAGACCCTGCGCATCCCGGGCAGCGAGCTGCGTAAAGAGGGCCTGGGCAAAGACGTCACCAACAAGTTCCTCGGCGGCCTGCCCGGGGTGCAAAAGGAGGGCTGCGACGGCCTGATCACCTCGGCGGTGTTCATCCTGCACAAGATGCCCGCGCACATCCGCACCGTGTGCCTGGAATTCTTCGGCGACGACCTGCGCCGCGCAGTGCCCGCCATCGTCGAGACCAAGGACTACCTGGACGCCGCCGAGGGCATCCAGCTGGCCGGCATGGAGCACCTCGACGAGCGCTACGTGCATGCCGTCAACTACAGCACCAAGGCGCCACGCAGTGATCTGCCGAAGATGGTGCTGCTGGTGGATATCGCCGGCGACGACGCCGACCGGGTGGCCGAGGCCGCCTCCACCGTGGTGCGCATGGCCAACGCCCGCGACGCCGAGGGCTTCATCGCCGTCAGCGCCGAGGCCCGCCACCGCTTCTGGGCCGACCGCGCGCGCACCGCCGCCATCGCCGCCCACACCAATGCCTTCAAGATCAACGAGGACGTGGTCATTCCGCTGGATCGCCTCGGCGACTACAGCGAGGCCATCGAACGCATCAACATCGAGACCTCCACGCGCAACAAACTGCGCATGATCGACGCAGTACTGGACTACCTCACTGGCGACCTGCCGGAGCATCGCCAGGCGCGTGATTTCGAGCCCAGCGAAGAGAATACGGCCATTCTCGACAACAAGAAGGTCGCCGCACGCGAACACCTCGAGGCCATCCGCGAGCAGTGGGCCTGCATTCTCGAGCATCTCGACGAACAGGCCAACGAGCACCCCGAGGTCTTCACCCTGCTGATAGACCCGCAGCACAGTAATGTGAAAAATGACGACACCCTGTTCCGCCTGCTGCAGCGCCGCGAACTGCGCATCTCCTACCGCAAGGCGGTGGAGAAACCGCTCAAGGCCATCTTCGGCGGCCGCGAACTGGAGGCCGTACGCGCGCGACTGGACAGCATCCACAAAGAGATCCGCGCAAGCCGCCTGTTCGTCGCCACCCACATGCACGCCGGCGACGGTAACGTGCACACCAATATTCCCGTGCATTCCAACGACTATCTGATGCTGCAAGAGGCCGACGAAGTGGTCGAACGTATCATGGCGCTGGCCGAATCTCTGGGCGGCGTGATCTCCGGCGAACACGGTATCGGCATCACCAAGATGCAGTTCCTCGATCCAGCCACAGTGGAAGCCTTTGCCCGCTACAAACAGCAGGTCGACCCCGCACAGCACTTCAATCCCGGCAAACTGATGGCCGGTTCCGGGCTGGACAATGCCTACACCCCCTCACTGCGGCTGCTGCAGCAGGAGGCGCTGATCCTCGAGGCCTCCGAACTGGGCGCGCTCAACGACGACATCAAGGACTGCGTGCGCTGCGGCAAGTGCAAGCCGGTGTGCAGCACGCATATCCCACGCGCCAATCTACTCTATTCGCCGCGCAACAAGATCCTCGCCACTGGCCTGATCATCGAGGCATTCCTCTACGAAGAGCAGACCCGGCGAGGCATCTCCCTGCGTCATTTTGACGAGATGAACGACATCGCCGACCACTGCACCGTGTGCCACAAGTGCTACAATCCCTGCCCGGTGGACATCGACTTCGGCGACGTTTCGGTACGCATGCGCAACCTGCTCAAGTCCTTCGGCAAAAAGCGCACCGGCCTGGCGACACGCGCCTCCATGGCCTATCTCAACGCCAGTGATCCGCGCACCATCAAGCTGATGTACAAGGCGCTGCTGCAATGGGGCTTCAAGGGCCAGCGCCTGGGCCACCAACTGGCCAAACGGTTCAAATTGATTGGCAACGGCAAGCGCCCCAAGGCTACTACCGGCAAACCGAAAATTCAGGAGCACGTGGTCAACTTCGTGCGCAAACCCCTGCCCGCCAGCCTGCCAGCGCAGACCATGCGTCAGACCCTGGGCCTGGAGGACGACAAGAATATCCCCATCCTGCGCAACCCGGCCAAGGTCGATGAAAATTCCGATGCCGTGTTTTATTTCCCCGGCTGCGGCTCCGAGCGTCTGTTCAGCCAGGTGGGCATGGCGACGTTGGCCATGCTCTACGAAACGGGCGCGCAGACGGTGCTGCCGCCGGGCTATCTATGCTGCGGCTATCCGCAGTCGGCCACCGGCGACGAACAGAAAGGTCAGCAACTGTCGGTGAACAACCAGGTGCTGTTCCACCGCATCGCCAACACGCTCAACTATCTCGACATCAAGACTGTGATCGTGTCCTGTGGCACCTGTATGGATCAGTTGCAGAAGTACCGCTTCCAGCAAATCTTCCCCGGCTGCCGGCTGCTGGATATCCACGAATACCTGATGGAAAAGGGCGTCAAGCTGGAAGGCGTGCAGGGACAGCAGTACCTCTATCACGCCCCCTGCCACGAGCCCATGAAGACTCACGCCCCCATTGGCGTAGCCAGCACCCTGCTGGGCAAGGACGTGCTGCTCTCGGATCGCTGCTGCGGCGAGGCCGGCACCTTCGCCGTGTCACGCCCCGACATCGCCACCCAGTTGCGTTACCGCAAACAGGAAGAGTTGCAAAAGGGCATCGAACAGCTAACCGGCGCAACCATGGCGAAAGACGGCAACGTCAAAATGCTCACCTCCTGCCCGGCCTGCGTCCAGGGCCTGTCTCGCTATGCCGACGACACCGGTCTGGAGACCGACTACATCGTGGTGGAAGTGACACGCAGCCTGCTCGGTGACGATTGGCAGACACAATTCGCCGAGCGCATCAAACAGGGCGGCATCGAGCAAGTACTGCTGTAATCAGAACGCAGGAACAAATCATCATGACCACAGATGACGACAACGAAGCACCAAAGAGCAAATCCCAGCTTAAGCGGGACATGCATGCCCTGCAGGAACTGGGCGAGGAACTGGTCAATCTGACCCCGGAGCAATTCAGAAAATTCGAGCTACCCGAGAGCCTGTTCGACGCCATCGTCGAGGCGCGGCGCATCAACAGCCGCGGCGCCCTCAAGCGCCAGCTGCAATATGTCGGGCGCATGATGCGCAATGTCGACCCCGAGCCCATTCGTGAGAAACTGGACGCCCTGCACGGACAGTCACGCCAGGCGGCGGCGCAACTGCACCGCATCGAACGCTGGCGCGACCGTTTGCTGGATGAAGGGGATCACGTGCTGGAGGAGCTGGTGACACAGCACCCGGACGTCGACCGCCAGTATCTGCGCCAGCTGATGCGCAATGCCGGCAAGGAAAAGCTGGCCAACAAACCGCCGCGCTCGGCGCGCCTGCTGTTTCGTTATCTGCGTGAGTTGATGGAAGAGAAAAGTTAGCGGGCGGCCGTATCGGCAGTGATGTAGGTTGGGCAAAGGAGCGTAGCGACGTGCCCAACGGGGCGCACGGAAATGTTGGGCACACTGCGCTTTGCCCAACCTACGAAACTGAGACTCCAACGGCGTGGATCGAACAACCCTGGCGACGGAAACGTTGGGGTTCACAAAAAACGTTCACCCCCAACCTACTGTACTTGTGTCTTGTGACACCGCTCCGCGGTGTCACACATCCCGTGGCGCTCCGCGCCATTTCAACCAAGGCAAAACGCCCCTCCCACGTCCTGTTGCACCGCAAAAAATACAGAGGAAGACAAGAAATTCATCATCTCCACGCCCTCCGTGTCTCTGTGGCAAATAAAGGCCTTTTTATCGAAAGTGGTGGGCAGTACCTATCCCACGAAAGACAACACCTCAATTCAGCTGGAACATCACCGGCACCCGAAATTCCAGCTCCACGCGCGGATCATTGTCCGGCATCGGCGGAAACGGATTGGCCCGCTGCGCCATTTCCAGCGCGGCCTTGTCGAGGAAACGGTTGCCTGTACGTCTCTCCAGACTGGACTGCAAAATCTGACCACGGCGGTCGATACGAATCCGCAACATCCCCTCCCCTTCGATGCGCAGCCGCTTGGCGCGGCGCGGATATTTCTTGTGTTTTTCCAGCCAGGCGACCAGCAGCTGTTCGTAACGCGCGGTGGCGACGGCATCCAGTGGCGCACTGACCGGCTCCACCACCGGCGTCGGCACGACTTCTGGCACCGCCTCAACGACCGGGTCCTGCGGCGGCGCGGGTGGCGGCGGTGTTTCCTGTACCGGTTTTGGTTCGGGAAGCGGCTCTGGAATGGGCTCGGGCTCAGAAATGGGCTCGGGTGGCGGTTCCGGTTCGGGGAGCGGTTCGGGCTCTGGCTCAGGCGGAGGTTCTGGCTCGGGGAGCGGCACCGGTACCGGTACCGGTGCAGCAGGCTGCGGCGCAGCATTCACCGTGCTGTCCGCCACCATGGCCAGCAGATTGATGCGCAACGGCACCTCGGGCGGCGGCTCCGGCGGGGTCGGCTGCGGCGGCGCCAGCCACAGGGCCAGGGCCCCATGCAGGGCCAGGGCAAGCACCAGCATCACGCTCATGTGCAGGCGGGTGATGGTCATGGACCCGTCTATTTCTGCAGGGTCGCCAGGGCCACGTCCGTGCCGCCGGCGGCGCGGATTTCATCCATTACGCCGAGCAATTGTTGCACCTGGGTGCGGGCATCGCTCTTCAGGGTGATGGCGGCATCGGCATCCACTTTCAGCAAGGGCTCGATGGCCCCACGCAATTGTTCCAGTTCAATGCGTTCCCCGTTGAGGGCAAGCTGCCCCGTTTGATCCAGCGACACGATAATGGGTGTGATATCAGTGACCGTGGCGCTGCTCGATTCCGGTAACTCCAGCTCAATGGCCTCCGGCACCATGAAGGTGCTGGTGAGCATGAAAAACACCAGCAGCAAAAAGACGATATCGATCAGTGGCGCGATATCCAGATGAGAATGAATGCGGGCCCGGCCTTCAAATTCCATGGGTCTCATCCTCGATGCGTTCATCATCGTGGGTGCCTATATGAGGGGTCTTGCCAAAATGGCGCAGCACCCGAATGCTGGCATCCTTCATGTCAGCACGTACATGATCGACCTCTCCTTCCAGGTAATAGAAAGCCGCCATGGCAGGTATGGCCACGGTAAGGCCGAAGGCGGTAGTGAGCAAGGCCTCCCAGATACCACCGGAAAGAATGGAGGGATCAACCCGACTGCCGGCCGCCTCGAGATTCATAAAGGCAACGATCATCCCGGTCACCGTACCCAGCAGCCCCAGCAGCGGACTCAAGTGGGCGATGGACGACAGGCCCCGCAACCAGGATTCCAGGCCGCGGATCTGTGCGCTACCCACCCGGCTCACTTCTGCCTCAACATCCCCGGTGGACATGGCAGGGTCGGCACCGCAGCGCACCGCGCTTTCCAGCACCCGGGCAACGGGGCTGTTCTGGTGCTGCAAATTCTGTAGGGCTTGATCATGCTCATCGCGCTGCAGGGCCGAGACGACATCGTCGACGAATGCCGAGCGGCGCAGGCCGCTGCGAGAAAACTGATACAGTTTCAACAGAATGATGGCGGTGGCAAGAACGGACATGAGCAGCAGCACATACATGACTGCCCCGCCCTGTTGAAATAAGCTATACATAGTTATTTTTCCATTAACAAAAATGGGTGGCGCACCTCCTGGAACGCCACCCGGTTCAGATAAACCGCCGAAGCCTAGAGATCCATTTCCAACCCTGCATAGGCAAACAGAGGCATGCCCGGACGCGGCCCTTCCGGCTGGCGTGACGCGATATAGTTTGCATCTGCCACATTCTGTATGCCACCGAAGAGTTTCACACCCTCCCGAATGCGATAAAAGGCAGAAACATCGGCGACAAAATAGGCATCGGCGGTGCCGAAGCGGGCATCGGGCTGGTTTTCACCATTTACCTGGCCGTTAACATTGTTGGCGCTGGTGAAGGTCTCGCTGACATAGCTGCCGCTGATGGTGCTGCCCCAGCGCCCCGAATCCACGCCGGTACCCAGGCTGAAGACCAGCTCAGGGATGTACGGCACCTGGTTGCCTATCTTGCCATAACTAAAAATAGATTCGGCATCGGTGGATGTCGCTGTGTTCCGCTGGGTGGCATTGGTGTAGGTCGCGGTCAGATACCAGGGGTTCTTGACCTTCCAGCCATTGGCGATACCGGCGTCATACTGGGTGGAGAACTCCAGGCCGTAGCTGCGCACCTTGCCGAAATTCTCGGTCTCGCCGGTGCCGGTGCCACCGATGTTATCGATCACGATCAGGTCGTTAAAGTCGGTGTAGAAGGCCACCGTCTCCACCGCCAGGGCCTGGTTGGCGTTGGTGTAACGCGCACCCAGTTCGTAGGCCAGGCTGGTCTCTTCGTTGATACCGCCGGTGGCGCTCTTGGGGCTGGGCGGGGAGAAGCCACGGTTGATGCTGCCGAAACCGATCCAGGAATCATTGAACTTGTAGGTGACACCAAAACTGCCGGCCCACAGGTTCATGGTGTTGGTTTTGGTCGTGGGCGGGGCATCGACGCCTGCGTAGTCCTCGATGTAGGTCTGGTCCAGTTGCTCGAGACGAACACCCGGGGTGAAGCCCCAGGCGCCGACCTTGATGGTGTCCTGCAGGAACACGGCAAGGGCATCGGTCTTCTGCAGGCGATCACCCGCACCACCGGGGGTGCCCGGGGTCATGCCGTCGATGGTGCCGTTGGCCAGTTGCGAATAGTTGTCATCCCACTGGAAGCGGATTATCTGATCCTGGTTGAAGCGGATGCCGGTGGAGACCTCGTGCTGCATCGCACCGGTACCGAAGCGGTAGTAGCTCACCACGTCGACACCCTGGGTCTCGTAGTCACGGTTGTTGGCACGCACGCGCAGGGTACAGGCCAGGTCGCCCCTCAGACACTCAAGGCCTGCACCATTATTTGATCCGGCTAGGGCGGGAGAGAGCTTGATTCTATTAATGGTGCCGCCAGCGCCGTCATCGACGTTACGCAGCTCCTTGAGCTTGTACCAGTTACGCGAAAAGGTGTTCTGGTACAGGGTAGCAATGATATCCAGGTCGTCCGTGGGGGCTGCGGCATAGCGCAGGTAGCTACGTCTCTCCTTGCTCTTGATGTTGTCGAAGCGGCTGGCCGAGTAGCGCCGGTAAGGGTCTGCCGCGAAGTCGGCCTCGCTCAGGCCCAGGTAGGTCTCATCGGCGTCCAGCTCGGAGGTGCCGACTTTGAATTCGAGGCGCTGGTACATGGCGGTGTCCGGCTCCCAGGAGAGCTTGACCATGGGGTCGGCCTTGGTGAAACCGGTGTTGTCGCCATCACGGAAGTCGGGGGTCTCGTCGATGGTCTTGTAGCCGTCGTTCTTGCGGAAATAGCCCTCCACCAGGAAGCCGAACTGGCCCGATCCGGTGGCGAGGGTGTTACCAAAATAACCGTGGGTACGCTGATCGCCAAAGCTGCCATAGGAGGATTTCAGGTAGGCGGTCTGCTGCAGGGGGATGGGGGTGGACAGGTAGTTGATGACACCACCGGTAGTCTGCGGGCCATACTTGACCTGGCTGGAGCCCTTGAGGATCTCCAGTCCGCTCATGCGGCCCATGGTGGGCGTGTAGTAGGCGGCCGGGGCGGAATAGGGTGCCGGCGCGGTCAACACGCCGTCTTCCATCACCGTCACCTTGGCGCTACGGGTGGTATCCACGCCACGCAGGCTGATGTTGGAAAACAAGCCGAAACCATCTTCTTGTCGCACATAAACCCCCGGCACCTTGCGCAGCACCTGGTTAATGTCGTCATAGTTTTGCTCACGAATTTCCTCGGTAGTGACCGAGTAGGCGGAGCCCGGCAGTTCATCGATATTGGCGGGGTTGCCGATCACCATCACCTTGTCCAGTATTTTGGCATCCGAATCAGTGCTTGAATCATCATCCGCAGCGCCAGCGGGTATTGCCATGCCCAGTGCAGCGATGGCGAATATACCGCGAAACAAACCATTACGTTTTTTCACTTTGCCACTTCCTCTATTTACGTTTTCGCCTGATTCCGTGACATCATGACGACGCATGGCAACAGACATTAATTCTCTGTTAAATCAATATCTTGCACTCTGCGTTCGCACAGAAACCACGGACTCGGGCTTCAATTTTTGCGATGAAGCCACCTTGGCTGAAGCCCTGCCTCTATAACAACAGAACTGGAGCAAAGACGGTTGACTGGCTGGCTACTGCTTGACCCGTGCGGGTCGGTTTGGCTGGCTGTATGGAATTATGACTGGATTAGAGCTGCATGTAAATGAGAATCACAACTATTAAGATTGATGTTGACATTCAATTGAGAATGACTATCATTTGCATTTGTGGGCGCGAGGGATTCGCCTGAGACCTAAAGGATACGACGTAAAATGAGTTATCAGATCAATGCATGGCTGGACCACGGTGAACCCCGGCTGGGGATTGTGAACGCACAGACTGGCGTGATACAGCAACTGTGGCGTCTAAGCAAAATCAGCAGCCCACGTGGTGAACCAGTACGGAGAGAGTCGCAGAGAGAGCTGTGGAGAGGACTGTCCCGCAGACAACAATCGGGAATACAACAGCTGACAAAAGAGTTATTCCTGCTGGGGTGTGCCGAGGATATCTCGCTTGTGCAACGGGCGCAGGCCGGGAATATGGGGAATACTTGCCTGAGTTGCGGCGGATGTGCGGAGGATGCGGAGGATATAGCAATGGCGGCTACGATGATGCAATACGCAAATCCAATGAAACAAGGTGCGGCATGAAAGATAAAATAACCAGCCCGTCACCAGGAGGGCAGCCGCCGCCAAACCAAACGGTGGAAAAAAGCTATGACAGCCGGGATCTCTTCCGCGGCAGGCAGGAGATCTTGATTGAACACGCGGGCCATGCGTACCGGCTACGGATTACCCGCCAGGACAAGTTAATCTTGACCAAGTAAGATCCCCTAGGGCACTTCCTGCGGAGCGCCACGCCAGCCACTCAGCCTCCGGGTAAAGGTAGCCAGCCAGGTCGTTAGGGTTGGGATATTTTTTTGGAGGTTTTTTTATGTGCATCAGACTATACAAACTAAAGTTTCACGTATTTCCCTATGCGACCATGCGTAGCAGTGCGGTGATAAATGACTTTCGTGCTGGTTTGCCCGGTTTAGGGCAAACGCGACCAAAATCATTATTAAGAGCAGCTTGAGTGATGAGTTTTCTCACATCAGAAAACGCAAAGTGTTTTCGATTGTTGACAGCGTAGCAGCGCTTTGGCGTATGACCAAGACGATCAGCATATATCCATGTAATCGTCGCGGCCATCATGC
>CAJVYS010000020.1 GCA_913009875.1 uncultured Gammaproteobacteria bacterium
CACCCTACGTTTGATCTTCTGTTAGGCCCGGAGTTGGCTTTTTTCAATGGTTGGCCCACAGCAGGCGGACGAAGGCGTCGTCGCGGACGTTGTCGTCCTGCATCATCTGCCAGGCGGTCTGGAAGCCGAGTTCGCGGTAGGCCTCGAATTGTTTTTCGTCGAAGAACTGGTCGCTGGTGGGCTCGTCGGGAAATTGCGGATGGGTCTTTTTGTAGCCGTAAAGGTCGGTGGACAGCTGTTCAAAAAATGTGGTTTTGAGATAGAGCAGGCGTCCCTGGCTGTTATCGGGGTAGATGATGGTGCGCATGATGTAGCCGTGCTCGGCGTATTTGATGGCATCGTCGGTGATATCGGCTCCGGCCTTGCTGCGTGGTACGAGGGGTTGCAGGTCTTCACAGTCACAGAGGATGAGTGTGCCGAAGTCGGTGCGAACCTTTTCCACCGTGTTGGCGAAGTCGGTGAACTGGAAGTCGGGGTCGGCACCGCCGTCACAGAGGACGATGAGCTTGGTGCGGCGGCGAATGAGTTCGTACAAGGCGAGATTTTCGAAGTGGCCGCCGTCGGTGAGTTGCACGTAGTTGGCTTCTTCATTGAGACGTGAGCGGAAGAAGACTTCACTCAGGCCGGGATGGAGATAGTTGGGAATGGACTTGGTACCGTGGTGCTTGTTGGGATTGGGTGCCCAGTAGCCGAGGCGGATGTTGAGCAGGCCCATGAGCATGGAGAGCAGCGGCTGGCGGGTGACGCCCTGACCGCCGACGCCGGCGCCGGGATTGACGGCAGCGCCAGAGATGGCCATGGCGGTAGGCAGAGTCATGCGGCCCTCCATGAACACATCGGATTTGCTCCAGCCGGTGGCGTTACTGCCACAGTAGTAGGGTGAGAGGATGAAGTTGTCGCCGCCGCGTCCGCGGAATTTTGGGATATTGGATGATTCCAGCACCACGTTGGTATTGATCAGATGGTAGGGCGCAGGGTTGGCCGAGGGACCTTCGCCTTCGTTTGCGGCGAACAGCGCGTGGATGGGCATCTTGTCGGCGCTGGCGGCGGCACGGGTGGCGATGGCGCCGCCCAGTGCCTTGTCCACGTCGGGCATGAAGAGCTCCATCAGACGGTCGCGGTAGTAGCGGTGGATGGCGAGGTAATTGATGTTGGCGACCCGACCCAGCAAGCCGGCGAGGGCGGCGACCACCAGAGCGATGCCGCCAATGAGTACAATAATGCTTGACCCGCTGGCGTCCGCCGACAGCCTCACGGCAATATGGTAGGCGAGCAACAGCAGCCCGAACCAGAGCGTGGCAGTGGCGATGGTCACCACCATGCCCATGGGGATGCGGCCCTTTTTCCCACTGCTGGTCTTGAAGAAGGCGAAGATGCCGGACAATACGCCGAACAGGGTGGAGAGGGCACCGATCCAACCCGCCAGCACCGGGTTATTGCTTTCGTCCCCGGTCATTGGTGCCTCCAGGCTGCCGCTGAACTGCAGGGCGCCGTTCGCCGATCGACTGCCGCTGATCTGGAAGTCGCTGGTCTCCACGGCGGCCCCTGCGCCCAGCTCCTGCAGAGCCTCATACACTGTGGGCACGGCGCCCAGGATCAATAAGGCCAGGGTCAGGGTGAGGAGGGTGCTTGCCGTGCGCTCGTATCTTTGTCGCCAGTGATAGGCACTGGATTTTTCGCTGTCATCGGTGTCGCGCTTGCGCTTCGATAAGGCATTGGTCGTCACCGAATAAATCAACGACAGCGCGATGAACAGGCCGCCGGAGACCAGTCCCAACCACAGGGCGAGATTGTCGGCCCTGAAGGGCAGGCCGAGACTGGCTGGCGTGTATGCCAGCAGCGGGTAGGCCGCGACGAGGAACAAAGCCAGAAACAGGCCGAAGTAGACGCTCAGGCTGATCATGGCGCCGCGCAGGATCACCGCCACCAGGGACATGGTGTTGATGCCGTCACCGGGTGTCAGGTACTTGGCCTGTTGGCGCAGGTAGCGTAACAGCTTGCCCTTGTAGCGTTCAGTGACACCGCTGGTCCCCTCGTCATTTGCCGTGTGGGCTTTGTCCGCCTTGGCGCTGAGGCGCAGCTCGGGGTCGGAACCACCCATGGGGTAGGTGCCGTAGGGGAAGCTTTTTCGATCGAGACTGAAGCGCTTGATGCCGGTCTCTGACGGCACCATGGGCTGCGACAACAGCCAACTGACGGATGAGCCGATGTAGCCACCACCGGAGACGGTGGAGAGATAGTCGAAATTTTTCAGCCAACCGTTGTGGGCCAGAGCCTGCATCACGCCGAGCGAGAAGCTGGCGGAGCGGATGCCACCGCCGGAGAGGGCGAGGCCGGTGAGGCCCTTGATGTCGGCGTCGCCGGCCAGACCGCGGCGCCGGCGGATGTACTCGAATTCCTTTTCAATGACGCCTTGTGCCCCAAAGTACTGGATGTCCTTGGCGTCGTATTTGATGTAGCTGTCGGTATCCTTGCTGTTGTCGTTTTCTTTTTCCGGACTGCCGTCTGCCATCTTCTCTCCCCCTGCTTTCTGATGTTGGCCATGGGCAGGTTTTCACCGTACTGGCGAACCCTGCCTTCATAACGGTAAGTATAGGACGTGGGGGAGAGAGTCCAAGTGCGCGGGCGTGGGTAGCATCTTGGTCTGGTAACGATAGCGCCAGAAAAAAAGGAATGGGTATGAACCCATTCCTCTTTCTGTCCACCCCTAGTGCTCTTTCAATATGATTAAAGAGTACTAGTTGACAATCGAGGCGCTGGAGACGAAGAGGATCTTGTCGAAAGTGCGGTGCAGGCTCTTGCTGGTGTAGTTGTGCATCACAGCGGCGTCACTCCATTGCACCTTGTCGTTGATTTGCGCACGCATCATGGTGGCGGCGATCCAAAGCGGTTCGGCGCTGCCGGTGTCGATCTTCATGTAGGTGTAGCCGGCGGCGTGCATCATCTCCAGAACGGTGCCCTGCTTGGGCATGTTCTTGGCTTCGTCCAGTGCCTGTTGCTGGGCGGGGCTCAGTTGGTGGCCTGCCGGTGCGGCGGATTGCGGGGCCGGTGCCTGTTGGGTCGGTGCGGCGGCGGGGGCCTCGGCCTCTGGCTTGGCGTCGTCGGAATCGGAGCATGCGGTCAGGGCAAGCAGGGCGGCGCTGAGCGCCAGGGTGGAAATGCGTTTCATTGAAAGTGTCCCCTCGAAAATTTGCCCGGTACTTTAGCACACGCGGGGGATTTTCGGCTATTGGGGGGCAACCCGCAGGACAAGGCCGTTTTTCCTAGTACTCCGCCAAGGTTATATTGACGGGTTCAGCGCTCCTGTGGTGTTTCGCTGCAAGGCACAGTGCGCAGGCAATGGCCATAGTCCTTGTCAAGCACTGTAACGCCGCAGCGGGACACCACAGGAGCGCCCGAAGGGTTGGTCTGTCAGCATCCATGGCCGCGTTGTGCCTCTTGCAAAGGACTAAGGCCATTAGCTGCGAGGCACGCCTTGCTTACATGGATGTAGGTACTTAGCGTGAGCAGGAGCGGAAGCTGTGCCATGAACGCTGACAGACCAACTGAACCCGTCAATATAACCTTGGCGGAGTACTAGTGCGGTGTTGTGGATAAATTGCACTATTCCAACAGACGCATGGACAGATCCACGGCCTGCACGTCCTTAGTGATGGCGCCAACGGAGATAGTGTCGACGCCGGTCCCGGCAATGGCGCGGAGGGTATCGATATTGACGTTGCCGGAGGCCTCCAGCTTGCCGCGCCCGGCGGTGAGCGTCACAGCCTCGCGCATCGTGGCGAGATCCATATTGTCGAGCATCACGGTATCGGCACCGGCGTCCAGGGCCTGGCGCAGTTCGTCGAGGTTTTCCACTTCCACTTCCACCGGCTTGCCGGGGGCGATCTGTCGGGCCCGGCTCACGGCCTGCGTGATGCCACCGGCGGCGAGGATGTGGTTTTCCTTGATCAGGAAGGCATCGAACAGGCCCATGCGGTGGTTCTGTGCGCCGCCGCAGGCGGTGGCGTATTTCTGTGCCGTGCGCAGGCCGGGCAGGGTCTTGCGGGTATCGAGCAAGCGTGTGCCGGTGTCGGCGATGGCGTCGACGTAGCGGCGGGTCTGGGTGGCGGTAGCACTCAGGGTCTGCAGGAAATTGAGGGCGGCGCGCTCGCCGCTGAGCAGGCTGCGCGCCGGACCGCGCAGCTGGCACAGGGTCTGGTTCGGGCGCAGGCGTTCGCCGTCGCGGGCCTGCCAGACCACTTGCACGTGACGGTCGAGCTGGCGGAACACCTCGTCGAACCAGGCCGTGCCGCAGAGCACGGCTGCCTCGCGGACGATGATCCGGGCACGGGCCTCGACGTCCGTCGGGATCAACTGAGCGGTGATGTCACCACTACCGATGTCCTCGGCCAGGGCGTGGCGCACGACGGTTTCGATATCGGTGGGCAGGGAGGGAGGCGATGCTGGCATGCGTTTGTGTCCGGTGGTGGCAGAGGTACAGGTGACGTTTGGCACTGCGCGGCTGATACTAAAGATTTGCTCTTGGCCGGACAAGTTCGCCAATGAGACTTCGCACTAAACTTGGTTTGGTAGGGTGGGCAGCGGCCCACCATTTCCGGTGATGGAAGCCGTTCATTGGTGGGCGCTGTCCACCCTACTGAGCTAGGCTTAGGGGAAACCCGTAAAGGGAATTTGGAACGGCATGGATATTACCGCACAGCGCTCAGAGGGACAGACCGAACGGTCTGTCGCAACGGCAGGATAATATCTCGGTCAGTTTTTTTGAGCCCTCCGTGTTCAAGGCCAAGTATGCGTTGCAGAGCCTGCCGGGGATAGCAAGTAGATTTAGCCCGTTGGGGTGAACAACGTGAACCCCAACAATCGGGCGTCCATCACCCGTCATGTTGGGGTTCGCTGCGCTCACCCCAACGACGAGTTTCCTAGCAGAAAAGGGGAGGCCATATGACCAGAATACTCGCCATCAACGGTTCTTACCGGGATGACGGCATTACCGATCAGGCCGTGACGACCGTGGTGCAGGCGGCGCAGACCGCCGGTGCCGAGGTGGAGGTGATTCGTCTGCGTGAGTATCCCATCGAGTTTTGCCTCAACTGCCGGGAATGTACCCAGCAACCGGGCACGGCACCGGGCCAGTGCGTGCAGCACGATGGCATGACCGATCTGCTGGACAGGATCGAGGTGGCGGATGCCTTTATCCTTGCCTCGCCCACCAACTTCGGTAGCGCCACCGCCCTCTTCAAGCGCTTCATGGAACGGCTCATCGTCTATGCCTATTGGCCGTGGGCGATGCATGCCCCGCAGCTGCGCAAGGCCGGTGAGCCAAGGAAAAAGGCCGTGCTCATTACCTCCTGCGCTGCCCCCGCCATCCTTGGCCGCTGGGCCTATGGCACGCGCAAGCAGCTGCAGATGACCGCGAAGACCATCGGTGCCGAACCCGTCGGCAGCCTCTCTATGGGCATGATCGCCAAGCAATCACATCCCGTCTTGCCGGCGCGGGCGATGAAGAGGGCGCAGGCCCTGGGCAGAAAACTGGCGGGTGAATGAGTGGTTTGGCCCTCAGGCCAGCTTGTCGTCGGCGACGCGGGCTACTCAATATCACTGAATAGATCAGGCAGTTCGCACTTGAGCGCTTTCATGATGGTTTCAAGGGTGGCGAGCGTGGTGTTCTGCTCAGCGCATTCCAGACGTTGCAGCGTGGACTGACTGATGCCGAGCTTTCGGGCGTATGCCGCTTGAGACAAGTCCCCGCGCCGGCTTCTGATATTGGTTGCTAATTGTGTTGCCAGAGACATCGGCAAATAAAACCACACGCAATGACCCGCATGCGGGTTATAATATTTTCTTGGTGAAGCTGGGTGCCGCGCCTAAGTCGGCTGAACCCCAATGTTTTGGATGAGCGTCAGGGAGAAGGATTATGAAAGGACTGCGATACTGGCCTGCCGTATTAATGGCAAGTTTGCTAATTTCCTGTTCGGCAGCACAACGGCTACCCAATGCTGCCTATAGCGGTGATCTTGAGCAGGTAAAGTGCCTCATTGCTCAAGGCATAAGTTTGAGTCAACATGATAATCGCCACGGCAGAACAGCGATTCACATGGCGGCGATGCAAGGGCATGTAGATATCATCAGGTACCTTCTGTCCCAAGGCGTTGAAATTCAGGTGCAGGACATTAATGGTTTAACAGCCCTGCATCTAGCCGTATGGAAAGGGCGTCTCGCCAGCGTAAAATACCTGGTCTCCCAAGGCGCCGACATCAATGGCCATCGAAATAAAAATAAATTCACGCTACTGAATTTCATTCAGACACAAAAACCCCGCCGAAGCGGGGTTTGAGTCATTCCGCTGCTTGCTTCGCTTAGGCTGCTTTCCTCCTACGTGCGTATCCTAGCCCAGCAAGGCCAAGGCCTATTAAAGCCAAACTGGTGGGTTCTGGAACAGTAATGCCTCCCGTTTGTTCAAAGCCTGCATATCGCACTTGCTGCTGCGAATAATTGTAGAACCCGAATTGCCCTGAAGTAAACGTCGAGTCATTTACAGTGACATCCCAAAGAGTAGTTGCACCATCCTTAACAACTACGCGAATATCTCCTGGACTCACATTGAAATCCAATTGGAAGTCATACAAGATATTATCTGCCCAGCCAGCAGTTGAACTCTGGTTTTGGGCAAGGATACTCATATCTCCATAATCTGATCCATTCTCCCAAAACTCACCTAAAGATAAATCTACTAAGCCGTCACCAGTTGCACCGGTCATTTTCTTGATGGTCATTCCTTCATTGGCGGTAGTTCCTGCATAACTTTGGTTTCCTTGTTTCCAGTCGAAAAGGTAGAAGTTGCTGGAATTCTGGTAACCAAACACGAAACCCATATAATCATTATCAGACCCAGTAAGAACCTCCCATGAACCATTCATCGAGTAGCTGGTTTGATTCACGTTATTAAGATAGAAAGAAGGATCCGCGTTTACTACCTGTACCACGGCAGTATTGCCAGGCTCCAATACCCAATTTCCTGGTGGCTGACCTCCGGTGTAGTCAAGCGTTAGCTCTGACCAGCTAGAGAGATCAATTGGGGCTGCGTTTGCAGAAAATCCGATCGCCAGCAAAGGAATTGCTAGTAAGAACTTTTTGATATTCATTACGAACCTCCCTAATTTTTAATGGTAAATTACGTAATAGAAAAGCATAAGCAAGTATTACGCCTAGTTATTTTTATATTAGAAATACAAGAAGTTATAGAAGCTCTGAATTATGTAGGAGAGGATGTGTAAAATATTCCGACATAAAATGCCACCCTTTACATACCAATTTTCCCGTCATAGCTTACGTAGGGCGCAATACCGTAGCGTATTGTGCTGCATGTCTTGTCACTATGAACATCTGGCAGGTTATGGCTATCGCCTCATGTGCTGTCGGTTTTCTTTACGCTATTAAAGCCAGCACAATACTCAGATGAAAAAAGCTCTGCAAAATCAACCAATAAAAAATATGGCCTGAATTCTGCTAATACTGTTGAGACAGTGTAAGTACAATAGCAGTGATCAACAAATATTCCCTCGATTGTGTTGGTTGGGGGCGAATTGGGAGGCGAAGGAAAATGAAAATAAAACACTTTTCAAGCAGCCTGTTAGCAGTTGGATTATTGATTGCCAACAATGCTAGCGCCACAGTGCTGGATTTTGCGGGCCTCGGGCTTAGCAATTGGGAAAGCATTCCCCAGACCTATGGGGATAACACAGGTACCACCCCGAATGTCGGGGTATCTTATAGTGTCGTTGATGGTTCAGGAAACCCCCACGCAACCGAGTCAATCGAATACTGGAACACCCCGCAGTATGGTGACCTTTTTGATGTGGCTTATTCTGGTGCCAATGGCTGGTACGCAAAGATAACATTGACTCCAGATTCTGGATTCGATGTTATTTTGAATAGCTTTGATATGGCCGGCTATCCTCAAACAAACCTTGCTTTAGCTTCTCTTGAGGTACTTTCTGGTAGTGGAGCCCAGCTGTGGGATTCTGGTGTTACTACGATACTTGGCGCCGGCCCAACACATAATAGCTTTTCTCCAAATATCACTTCATCGGGCCCTATCAGTATTGTATGGGGAACTAATTGGAATATAGGCATCGATAACATTAATTTTAGTCAGAGGCAGACTCAGGGAGGAATCCCTGTGCCTGAACCCACTACCCTTGCACTATTGGGCCTCGGTCTAGCCGGACTTGGTTTCCGGAGAAAGAGACGAGATTGACAAAGCCGGAATTGTAAAGTGGTAAGTGGCCCCACTTCGGTGGGGTTTTTTTGCCTGAGATTAAAGATGCTGGATCCAGCGGATTACGGCTATCGCTTAACCCGCCCTACGCCATTCTGCCTGGCGTGTTCGATCTGTGCATGCACACCACCCTCAGGCCAGCTTGTCGTCGGCGACAAAATACTTCGGATCTTCGATCACGTTCACTTCTACCAGATCACCGGCCTTTTTCAGCAGCCTGGTGCACTCCGGGCTGAGGTGGCGCAGGTGCAGGCGTTTGCCGGCCTTCAGGTAACGCTCGGCCAGGGAGTCGATGGCCTCGATGGCGGAGTGGTCGGTGACGCGGGCGTTCTTGAAATCCACCACCACGTCGTCCGGGTCGTTCCTGGGGTCGAACAGATCCTGAAAATTGCTCACCGAGGCGAAGAATAGCGGTCCCTCCAGCTCGTAGACCTTGCCACCGAGCTCGTTCAGATAGCCCTTCACGTTGATGTGTTTGGCGTGCTCCCAGGCGAAGGCCAGCGCGGAAACAATGACACCGACGATCACCGCTACGGCCAGATCGGTGGCCACGGTGACAGCGGAGACGAGGATCAGTACGAAGGCGTCGGTGCGCGGGACTTTTTTCAGGATACGGAAGCTGGACCATTCGAAGGTACCGATGACCACCACGAACATCACGCCCACCAGTGCTGCCAGCGGGATCATTTCGATCAGGTCGGAGGCGAACAGGATGAAGGCCAGCAGGGCCAGTGCGGCGGTGATGCCGGACAGCCGCCCGCGCCCGCCGGAGTTCACGTTGATCATGCTCTGGCCGATCATGGCACAGCCACCCATGCCGCCGAAGAAGCCGGTGGCCACGTTGGCGGTACCCTGTGCGACGCACTCCTTGTTGCCGCGGCCGCGGGTGTCGGTGAGTTCGTCGATCAGGGTCAGGGTCAGCAGGGACTCGATCAGGCCGATGGCGGCGAGGATTACCGCATAGGGCAGGATGATCATGAAGGTTTCCCAGTTCAGCGGCACCATGGGAATGTGGAATTCAGGCAGGCCGCCGGCGATGGAGGCGATATCGCCCACGGTCTTGGTGTCCAGGCCCAGGCCGATCACCAGCAGGCTGACCACCACGATGGCCGCCAGCGAGGAGGGCACGGCGCTGGTGAGCTTGGGCAGGTAGCGGATGATGGCCATGGTCAGGGCCACCAGGCCGAGCATGATCCACAGCGCATTACCCTGCATCCACTGCGTGGCGCCACCCTCGTCGCTGACTTGAAAAGACTGCATCTGCGCCAGGAAGATGACGATGGCCAGTCCGTTGACGAAGCCCAGCATCACCGGGTACGGCACCATGCGGATGAACTTGCCCAGGCGCAGCACCCCGGCGCCGATCTGGATGATGCCCATCAGCACCACGGTGGCGAACAGGTATTCCACGCCGTGATCCGCCACCAAGGCCACCATCACCACCGCCAGCGCGCCGGTGGCGCCGGAGATCATCCCCGGGCGGCCACCGATGCAGGCGGTGATCAGACCCACCATGAAGGCGGCGTATAAGCCCACCAACGGTTCCACCCCGGCAACAAAGGCAAAGGCCACCGCCTCCGGCACCAGCGCCAGGGCCACGGTGAGGCCGGACAGAATATCGTTTTTGACATTGCGCGTGCGCGCGGCGTGGAGTTCGAACATGCTGACCTCGGGCGGGATATGCCGGCCAACGCCGGCAAAAGGGCGCATATTTTACCCGAGGCGGCGCGGGGCGGGAAGGACAGAGAGTCGTCATCGGCGCGCGGGGCGACTATATTGGGGATATCGGTCATTATCCCTTCTCAAGGGAGGGCTGTTGTACTAACGGTGTTTACCGAGGAGGTAGCGCATGAATCTGCTAAGAGAAGTCCTTGGACCAAGGTCCAAATATGACAAGAGCCTGCCGTATACCTACGAGGCCAGGGTTCCCATTCTTGAGGGGGATAAGGAATTCAATGCCTATGTCGCCGATACCATTTGCGGTCTGGTGGACTATCTGGATCGCAATGACATCACCCCGGATGAGGTGCAGATCTTTGAGGTCTATCAGGAACGGGAGGCGCCCATCGAGATGGCGCTTTTCGCCACCGCTGACAATCAGTGGCGCTTCAGGCCGGAACTCTGCGAGTCGTTCAAGACGCATTACCCCGGGCATATCGAAGGTGGTCATTGCACCTTTGAAGACCGTGATGGCAAATGCGAAGGCCCCTGACGGGTCGCTTGATTTTACGCCTCGCCCTCGGTGATGCGATTCAGTCGTGCCGGTTGCGGAGGGTGCCGAAACGTGCCGGAATCACTCGTCGAAGGAGGCAAATATGATCTTCCAGCCTTTGCCGACTTTGATCAGGTTATAGGTTGCCTTCTGGGAGTATTGCAGGTCGTCGCTGGAATCATAAAATTGCCACTGCAATTTCACGATGGCGGTGGTTCTGTTGCTGGAAAGCAGCTGGCGGTTTTTCGCCTCGATGCGGGCGATCTTGCGGTCACCGAGGCCTGCGCGGGTTTCCTTGAGGAAGGCGACGACCTCGTCGGTGCTGCCGAGCTGGCGAACGTTGTCACCGCTGATAACGGTGGTGGGCAGGTAATACTTCCGTGCATGCTTGCGCAGGTCGGCCTCCGTCAGCGAGGCGGCATAGCTGCTGAACAGCGCGTTCATGTCGTCGCCCTCGGCGAAGATGCGCAGGACCTCCTGTGACTGGCTGGAGGAAACGTAGCGGGCCATGTCCTCATTGAATCGACGCATCAGCCGGCGCTCGGTGTCACAGCTGTTGATGGTCATGCTGCACCAGGTTTCCATGACGATCTGATATTTGCCATCACCCAGTGGCACCTTGCTGACCGTGATATCCGTTTCCCAGTTGAAAGACTCATCGTCCGCCGCACGGGTCTGGATGCGCTCGGCGGTATCGATGCTCAACCCCTGGGGCGTCGTCTTCATGACCCACTGGCGCGCCGCATTCCAGATTTTTTCGCATTCATCGTCCGTCGTGCACACGGGGATGGTTTGCTGGAACAGCACGTCGTCTTTCAGATCGAAGGCGGTGCTTTGGCAGCCGGTCAGAAGGATAACGGCGCTGAGAATGAAAAGAGGGAATTTCATGGCTTATCTTCGAGTACCGTGGGTGAGGAGTGTCAGGCCCGAGTCTATCACTTACGGTGGCTGGCGCATGACCCGTTATGGTGCGTCATCCAGTCGTAGCAGCTTGTAGACGATAAGATCGGGGTCGAGGTCCGCCAGCTCGATGCCCACCTGCAGGCCGAAGGGTGCCAGGGTGGCGTTGGGCGGGTGCTGAAACAGCAGTTCGCGGAACTGGCTGTAGTTGTCCGCGCTGTCGGTGAGCTGGTCGTCGCTCCCCGCGGCCAGATTGTGGCGTGCCACGGTGAAGGAAAACAGCGCCGGCAGGGTGAAGGTGAGGCGGTCGCCCGTCAGCTGCAGGCCCTCGCCGAACTGGCGCACCAGCGTCTGCATCCCGGCATCGCCGGCGGCCAGGGTGGGGAGGATGTCCTCCAGCATGAGTCGATAGATATTTTCCATAAGGGGATTTTAACAGCCCAGCCGTGGAAGTGCTTTGTTCGCCGGGGGCAGGTTGCGGTAGGCTTGCGCCATGTCTTTGTGTTTTCGACTGTCTTCATGGTGCCGCCGGTTGTTGCCGGTTCTGCTGCTGGCGCTGCCTTGGGCTGGCGGTGCGCCGGCAGGAGAACGGCCGGGCGGTGAGGCCCGCATCGCCGTGGCGGCCAATTTTGCCCCGGCCCTGCGCGCGCTGGTCGAGACCTTCGAGGCCCACCACGACGGGCGCATCGCCATCATTGTCGGTTCCACCGGCAAGCTGTACGCGCAGATCCACCACGGCGCGCCCTTCGACGCCCTGTTCGCCGCCGACGAACGCCGCCCGGTGCTGCTGGATAACGAGGGCCGTGCCCGTGCCGGTAGCCGCTTCACCTACGCCATCGGCCGTCTGGCTCTGTGGAGCCCGGATGCCGGGCGGGTCGATGCGGCGGGCCGGGTGCTGAGCGAAGGCCGCTTCCGCCACCTCGCCATCGCCAATCCCAAGCTGGCCCCCTATGGCCGTGCCGCACAGCAGGTGCTGGAGGCGCGCGGCCTGTGGCAGATGCTGCGGCCGCGGCTGGTGCGCGGCGAGAATGTCGGCCAGGCCTGGCAATTCGTGCACAGCGGCAATGCCGAGCTGGGCTTTGTCGCCCTGTCGCAAGTGCGCCAACAGGGGCAGGCGGCCGCCGGCTCCCACTGGGTGGTGCCGCAGGTGCTGTACGCGCCCATTGTGCAGCAGGCGGTGTTGCTGACGGACAATCCGCTGGCGGCGAATTTTCTGCGTTTTGTGCAGGGCGACGAGGGCCGCGCTATGATCGCGTCTTTCGGTTACCAATTGCCCTAATATGCTCACCGACGCCGACCTCAGCGCCCTGCTGATCACCCTCAAGCTGGCCGGACTCACCACCCTGATCCTGTTGCTCATTGGCACGCCGCTGGCCTGGTGGCTGGCGCGCAGCCAGTGGCGCGGCAAACCCATTATCGAGGCCGTGGTGGCCCTGCCGCTGGTGCTGCCGCCGACGGTGCTGGGCTTTTATCTGCTGATCCTGCTGGGCGCCAACGGCCCGCTCGGTGAGCACTCGCTGGCCTTTACCTTCAGCGGGCTGGTGATCGGCTCGGTGTTCTATTCGCTGCCCTTCGTGGTGCAGCCTCTGCAGGGTGCCTTTGCGGCTGTCAATCGGGGCTATCTCGAGGCTGCCGCCACCCTGCGGGCTTCACCGCGCGATACCTTTTTCTCCGTCGTCGTGCCGCTGGCGCGGCCCGGTTTTCTTACCGCCATCGTGCTGGGCTTTGCCCACACCGTGGGCGAGTTCGGCGTGGTGCTGATGATCGGTGGCAACATCCCCGGCAGCACCCAGGTGCTGTCCATCGCCATCTACGAGCACGTCGAAAACCTCGAATATGCGCAGGCGCACTGGATCTCCGGCGGCCTGCTGCTGCTATCGTTCACCCTGCTGCTGGCGGTGTACGGGCTCAATCGACGCTTCAAGGTGGTGGGCCCGTGAGTCTGGAGATCCGCCAGCAGCTGACGCGCGGTGATTTCGAGCTGGCGGTGGAGGCCTGCCTGCCCGCGCGCGGCGTGACCGCCATCTTCGGCCCCTCCGGCTGCGGCAAGACCACCCTGCTGCGCGCCATCGCCGGCCTGGAGCCGCAGGTGCGCGGGCGGGTCAAATTGGGCGACGAGGTATGGCAGGATGAGGGCCATTTCCTGCCGCCGCACCGGCGCCCGCTGGGCTACGTGTTCCAGCACGCGGTGCTGTTTCCACATCTCTCCGTGCGCGGCAATCTGGACTTCGCGCGCCGCCGCAGCGGCGGCGGCCCGGGGCCGGGATTCGACGAGGTGGTCGAGCTGGCCGGTATCGGTCACCTGTTGTCGCGCGCCACGCCGAATCTTTCCGGCGGTGAGCGCCAGCGCGTGGCCCTGGCGCGGGCGCTGCTCACCGCGCCGCGCCTGCTGCTGCTGGACGAGCCGCTGGCGGCGCTGGACCGGCGGGCCAAGGCCGAACTCATGCCCTGTTTCGAGCGCCTGCACGAGAGCCTGTCGATCCCGGTGCTGTACGTATCGCACGCCATCGACGAAGTGGCGCGGCTGGCCGATCAGCTGCTGTTGCTGGCGGCGGGCCGGGTAGAGGCCTGCGGCCCGCTGGCGGAGATGTTGACGCGACTGGATCTGACCCCGGCCGGCAGCGAGGAGGCGCTGGCGGTGATTGAGGCCACGGTCAACGGTATCGACACCGACTATCATCTCACCCGTCTGGCCTTTGCTGGTGGTGGCGAGGGCCGCGAGCTGTGGTTGCCCGGTGACGGCCTGCCTTTGGGCCGGCGGGTACGGCTGGCGGTGCATGCGCGTGATGTCAGCCTGACCCTGCAGCCACCGCGGCAAAGCAGTATCCTCAATATCATCCCGGTGCAGGTCGATGCCTTGTCGCCGAGCGGTCCGGCGCAGGTGATGGTGCGCCTGCGCGCTGGTGACGTGCCGTTGCTGGCGCGGGTCACGCGCAAGTCCGAGGCGGCGCTGGGTTTACGACCCGGGCAGGCGCTGTTTGCGCAGGTGAAGAGTGTGTCGCTGGTGGAGTGATTTTTTTGCCACAGAGATACAGAGTTCACGGCGGAAAAAGATAACCGCCAAGGACGCAAAGGAACGCAAAGACTGAAAAAAGGAAAATGTTTTAACGTTGCGCCCCTTCGTGTCCTTTGCGGTAAAAAAACTCTGTGTCCTCCGCGCCTCTGTGGCAAAAGATTTTTTGATTTTCGAACAGGAATAACGAACCGATGCCCGTACAGATTTTCAAACTGCGTGACGTGCCCGACGACGAGGCTGCCGATGTACGTGCGCTGTTGACCGAAAACGACATTGATTTCTACGAGACAACGGCCGGCAGCTGGGGCATATCGGCGCCGGGCATCTGGTTGAAGGACGAGTGCCATTTTGCCGAGGCGCGGGCGCTGATCGAGGTATATCAGGCCGAACGGCAGCAGCGCATGCGCGAGGAATACGAGCAGCTGAAACGGCAGGGCCGGCAACGCTCGGTGGCGCAGTTGATTGCCGAGAACCCGCTGCGCGCCATTCTCTACCTCATCGGTATCGTGGTGATACTTTATATCTCCATCAAGCCATTCTTACATTTTGGTCAATAGGCTCCACATCCATGGGCACACAGTCGCTTTTTGATGCCATCGGCGGTTTGCCGACCCTACAGCAAGTGCACAGAATTTTTTACGACAAGATCTATGCCGATCCCTGGCTGGGCAAATTCTTCGCCGGCCACGAGCAGGCCGCCATCGAGAATCGGCAGACGGAGTTCATGGCGGAGAAGATGGGCAGTGCCGAGAAATACCCCGGCAAGTCCCTGCGCCAGGTGCATGAGAACATGTATATCTCGAATGAGCTGGTAGCGCTGCGCACAAGCTTGCTGCGGGAATCGCTGGAGGAGGCGGGGGTCGACGATACACTGGCCGGACGCTGGATGCGCATTGATGCCGCCTTTGCTAAACAGGTGGTGAAATCTTCCGTGGCCGAGTTCTATCGGGATTATTCCTTCGCCTACAAGCAGCGCATCATTCACCCCAAGCCGCAGGGTTAGCCGTAGTTCAAGTTAGGGATTCCCTGGGTTTTGGAGCGGGCTATGCCCGCGATCATAAAATCACCCAAAATTGCGGGCATGCCAACTCCTGCAGATGGTCACCCATAAAGTCTGTGGGCGCAGTGTTACCAAATGCAGCAGGGAAATATCTTGTCAATTCCGCGGCAATCCGCTGCGATTTATCCTCTATCCGGCTGGTGTTTCGGAACTGCTTCACACTTCTGTCAGGTTCGTCTTGTATTTTGGCTGTCGGGTATGATTACTATGTGGCCTAGGTATGAACCTTATAGTACTCTTGTTGTAGTTGCTGCGGGATTACCCTAATAGTTTGCTGGGGAATTCGCCGTGACGACGAGAACATTAACGGTTGCTGGGAGGCATGCAATATGGCTGGAAATTTAGGAAAAAGTGCTTTTTATTTTACGGTTATCGCTTTTATCTCCATTGCCTTAGTGGGTTGTTTACACGACGATGAGAGCGAAGAGGCCTTTGGCCTGCAAGTAGCGGAAGACATTAATCCGGATCCGGGTATCGTCGAGATCAATCTTGAGGCGCGTGAAGACTACGTCGAAATGATTCCGGGTGTACCCTCCAAGGTCTATACCTACAACGGCAGCGTGCCGGGGCCGCTGATCCGCGGTAAGGTGGGCGACACGCTTATCGTGCATTTCACCAATAATCTGCCCGAACCCACCACCATTCACTGGCATGGCCTGCGTCTGCCGGCGGACATGGATGGTTCATCGGTGGCGCAAACCCCCATTCAGCCCGGGGATTCCTTTACCTATAAGTTCGAGCTGACCGAGGCCTCGCTGTTCTGGTATCACCCCCATGTGCGCTCTAACGAACAAGTAGAGAAAGGTCTGGCGGGCGCCTTGCTGGTGAAGGAAAGGAAGCAGGATCTTGCCAAGGAAATTCGCAAGGCCAAGCAGAAAATACTGGTCATTGACGATGTATTGCTCGACGAAGACGGCCAAGTGGAAGCGGCCTTTACCGGTACCATCGAAGAAGTCCTGTTGAAAAAGATCAACGGTCGTGACGGTAATACGCTGTTGGTTAATGGGAGCGAGATGCCGACCATGTACGTCAAATCAGGAGAGCCCGTCCGTTGGCGCATGGTCAATATCGCCAACACACGCTTCATGCGTGTCGTCGTACCGGGCCACAAGCTGACCCGCATCGGTGGTGATGGTGGGCTGCTGGAGACCCCCATCGAGGATCTGGATGACGTATTCCTGGTTTCCGGTCAGCGCGCCGACATCATGTTTGTCCCCAAGGGCAAGCCCGGCTCCGAGCTGATCGTCTACTGGAAGGATACCGCACGCGGTCGTCATTCCATCGATATCATGGATAACGGCATGGTGATGATGGGTGACGATGAAATGGACGGAAATTATCCAGACATCCCGCTCATGCGCCTGGTGTTCGAGAAAAACCACAAGCCCGCCAAGGAGCTTGACCTGCCTGAGAACCTGCGCACCATCGAGCCCATCGACATCACCGGTGCCGCCGAAACGACCCTCAAATTCGGCCACAGCATGCCCATGGCCGATGGTACGGTTAAGTTCCTCATTAACGGCAAGACCTTTGGCGAAGTCACCCCTGCCGATGCGCCGGATGCACAGGTGGGCGAGACCCAGGTGTGGAATCTGGCCAACATGACCGGCGGTGACCATCCTTTCCATCTGCATGGATTTTTCTTTCAGGTGCTGGAGACGGTATACAAGGATGAGAACGGCAACGTACTGGAAGTGGTGCCTGCACCGCCGCTGGAGAACGTCGACATGGTCAACCTGCCTGCCCGCCGGGGCCCGCCTGGCGCGATGTCGATGGTAAAGATTGCCATCACGTTTGATCCCGCCGAAGGCCTCACTGGTGCGGACATCGAGGCGAACGGTGGCGTGGCGGTGATTGAGGATGCCGATCTTGGAATGGGCCAGCGCGGCCGTTCCGGTGGCTGGCAGTTCCACTGCCACATCCTCGAACATGCGGATGGCGGCATGATGTCCTACGTGGAGGTCTTCCAATAAAATGGCTTAACTGAAATTTATAGTTAATGCTGACCGAAACCCCCGGCATCGCCGGGGGTTTTTTTTGCCCTGCTGAAGGCAGGATTGCCGTTTGTTTCCTGTTCTGTAGAGACTCGCTGCTGTCCCGTTTAATGGATTATTGCAGTATTTCAAACCCCCGATTTGTGGGGAAAGCCGCATGTTTGAGGGTATTTTGGACAAGAATTCAGGCGGCCCCTCACGTCATTCCGGGCTTGACCCGGAATCCAGTGGTATCAATGACTTCCTGGATGCCGGGTCAAGCCCGGCATGACGGTGTGTTGTTAGCGGGGCAGCACTGGTCGAGAATTCATCCTACGCCGGCTCATGATCGATATCGCAGCAATGCAGCGGGGCCGCCTCCCGGCTCAGGATGGCACCGGTGACGGGATTGGGGCGGAAGGCGGTGCAGCCCTTCAGGCCCAGCTCATAGGCCTGTTCGAAAACCGAGCGGTAGGCGTCGAAGGGGAAGTCCCCGGGGATGTTGATGGTCTTGGCGATGGCGTTGTCGATGTAAGACTGGATAGTGGCCTGCATCTGCAGGTGGACCTCCGGCGGTAGTTCGCGGGCGGTGACGAAGGCCGGTGGCAGCGCCCCCTTTTCTTCCGCCTTGCCCCCCTGTTCCCGCCACAGGGCATGGGCATAGTCCTCCACCGGGAAGGTCTGGTAGCTGCCGTCGGCCTGGCGGATGCGTCGCTGGAAGTGAAAATCGAACACCGGCTCCAGGCCGCTGGAGATGTTGTTGGCGAGCAGGCTGATGGTGCCGGTGGGCGCGATTGCCGTCAGGTGACTGTTGCGCAGGCCGTGGGCCGCGATCTGCTCGCGCAGCGCCGTGGGCAGGGTCTGGATGAAGGCGCCCTGCAGGTAGGCCGCCTGTTCGAAATAGGGGAACACGCCCTTTTCCTGTGCCAGCTCGCAGGAGGTTGCATAGGCCGTGTGACAGATCCGCCGCATGATCGCGCTGGCGGTGTCATAGGAGACCGGCTCGCCGTAGCGGATGCCTAACATCAAGAGGGCATCCGCCAGGCCGGTGATGCCGAGTCCGATGCGACGGCTGCCCCGCACCTGTTCCCGCTGCTGGGGTAACGGGAAGTGGGAGACATCGATGACGTTGTCCAGCAGGCGCACCGCGAGGCGCACCTCGGCCTCGATGGCGGCATGGTCCAGGCTCGCCTGGGCGGTGAACGGCCGGTGCACGAAGCGGGGCAGATTGATGGAGCCCAGGTCGCAGGCGCCGTAGGGCGGCAGGGGGATCTCGCCGCAGGGATTGGTGGCGCTGATCCGTTCCCGGTACCACAGGTTGTTGAGGCGGTTGATGCGGTCGATGAACAGCACCCCGGGCTCGGCGACGTCGTAACTGGCCTGCATCAGGCGTGCCCACAGGGTGCGTGCGGAGATCACGCGCAGTTCCCGGCAGGGTTCCGGCTGCCGCCGCCCCGACCACTGCCGGTCGACCATTTCGCCGCCGTCCTCCGGCGGCCCGCCCAGTTGCGCGGCGGGAAACACCAGCGGCCATTCCCGATCGCCCTTGACGGCCTGCATGAAGTCATCCGACACCAGCACGGAGAGGTTGAAATGGCGCAGTGCACGGCCGTCTCGCTTGGCGTCGATGAAGGCCTCGATGTCGGGGTGATCGCAGCGCAGCACCCCCATCATGGCGCCGCGCCGGTTGCCGGTGGAGATCAGGGTCTCGCACATGCTGTCCCAGATGCGCATGAACGAGACCGGCCCGGAGGCGATGGTGCCACCGCTGCGCGCCCGGCTGCCGGCGGGGCGCAGGGTAGAGAAGTCGTAGCCCACGCCGCCGCCCTGCTGCATGGTCAGGGCGCCTTCCTTCAGGGCCTCGAAGATGCCGTCCATGGCGTCCTCGATGGCGCCCATGACGAAGCAGTTGAACAGGGTGACGCGGCGTCGGGTGCCGGCGCCGGCGATGATCCGGCCGCCGGGCAAAAAGCGCAGCTGCGCCATGCTGTCGTAGAAGCGCTCCTCCCACACGGACTGGTCGCGGGGCTCTACGGCGGCCAGGGCGCGGGCGACGCGGCGCCAAGTGTCGGCAGGCTGCCGGTCCCGTACCTGGCCATCCTCGCTCCAGCGGTACTTGCTTTCCCAGATGTGCCGGGCGATGGGCGTGGTGAGGCCGTCGTCAGACATCGACAGGCCCCTCGGCCGGGGTTCCTGGTTGCAGTTGGTGTGGCCTGTGGGGAGGCATGATGTTCTTCAGCCCTTGATGCAGATCATCGGCACCAACTTCGCCACCCGGCGCGCCAGGCCGGCCGCGTGCGCCGCCCGCACCACCGCCTCCACGTCCTTGTAGGCCCCCGGCGCCTCTTCGGCGATGCCGCGCCCGGAGGGACTGCGGATCAGCACACCCTGGGCCTCCAGCTCATCCTTGAGCTGCCGGCCACGCCAGGTGCGCAGCGCTTGGCGGCGGCTCATGCGTCGCCCCGCGCCGTGACAGGCGGAACCGAAGGCCTTGTCCATGCCCGTCCGGGTGCCGGCGAGAATATAGGACGCGGTGCCCATGGTGCCGCCGATGAGCACCGGCTGACCCACCTCGCGCAGGTCCGCCGGCAGGGCAGGGTGGCCCGGCCCGAAGGCGCGCGTGGCGCCCTTGCGGTGCACGAACAGGCGCCGCGGTTGGCCGTCCACTATCTGTTCCTCCTCCTTGCAGGTGTTGTGGGAGACGTCGTAGAGCAGATCGAGCCGACTGCCGGGGAAGATGTCGGCGAACACTCCGCGGGTGAGGTGGGTGATGATTTCACGGTTGGCCAGGGCGCAGTTGATGCCGGCGCGCATGGCGCCGAGGTACTGTTGGCCGAGGGTGGAGGTGATGGGCGCACAGGCCAGTTCCCGGTCCGGCAGCTCGATGCCATGGCTGGCGGCGGTGACTACCATGCGCTTGAGGAATTCCGTGCCGATCTGGTGGCCCAGGCCACGTGAGCCGCAGTGGATGCTGACCTTCACGTCGTCCTGCTTGATGCCGAAGGCCGCGGCGATGTCCGCGTCGTAGATATCGGTCACCCGCTGCACCTCCAGGTAGTGATTGCCGGAGCCCAGGGTGCCCATCTCGTCCTTCTGCCGCTGCTTGGCGTGCGCCGACACCTGCGCCGGGTCGGCCCCCGGCATGCAGCCGCCTTCCTCGATGCGGGCCAGGTCCGCGGCTTCTCCCTGGCCGCGCTCCACCGCCCAGCGGGCGCCGCCGCTGAGCATGGCGTCCATCTCCCGGGGCGTGAGGTGCAGGTTGCCGGTGCTGCCCACGCCGGCGGGGATGCGGTGATAGAGGGCGTCCGCCAGACGCTGCTGCGCGGTGAGGATCTGCGCCGGCGTCAGCCCGGTGTGCAGGGTGCGCACCCCGCAGGAGATGTCGAAGCCCACCCCGCCGGCGGAGACCACGCCGTCCTCCGGATCAAAGGCCGCCACGCCGCCGATGGGGAAGCCGTAGCCCCAGTGGGCGTCGGGCATGGCGTAGGAGGCGCGCACGATCCCCGGCAGGGTGGCCACGTTGACCATCTGCTCCCAGACCTTGTCGTCCATCTCCTCGATGAGCGTGCGGTCGGCATAGATCACCCCGGGGACACGCATCTTGCCTGTGGGCGGAATCTGCCATTCGCTGTCGGATACCTGTTGCAGCCGGCTCATATCCATGTCATGCCTTCCTTCACACGTCCACCACGCACTGCGCCACCCAGTGCCCGCGGTTGTCCTGATAGACCCTGAGTTCGGTATAGGTGGCGCCCTTCACCTCCACCGCCGGCCGGTGGCGCGGCACATCCACCGGCTCCCCCCAGGCCTTGGCGCGCAGACAGCCGTCTTCGACGGTGACATCGAAGCGGGAGAACAGCATGCGGCGCGTGGCCATTTCAAAGATCAGGGCATTCAGCCAGTCCGCCAGCAGCAGTTCCAGGTCCGGTTCCTCACAGTGAATAGTGATTGCCTGTCGTGGCCGTACCCGCTGGGGGTTCGTGATGATGGCGCACAGGGCCATTGCTGCCTGGGAAAAGGCCTCGGCCAGGGTGTCACCAACTCCCCGCACGCCGATATCGGCTGGGTGTTCGAAATGTTCCCAGAAGCCGCTTCTTGTATCTGTCACCGCATGCCCCCAGATCTAAAGTAGCAAGCCGGCACAAAGCTAACTACAGTGAGTATAGGTGATCAGGATGTTTCTTTTTCATGACCTGAAGCTACGGCCTCAGGCATGAATCATCGACCGAGGAGGAAGATATAACCATGCAATTACCTCTGAAAATCACTTTCCGCGACATGCCCCCCTCACCGGCCGTCGAGGCCGCGATCCGCGAGAAGGCCGAAAAACTGGACCGCTTCTATGATCGCATCATGGCCTGCAAGGTGGTCGTCATCGCCCCCCACAAACACCACCATAAGGGTAAGATTTATCAGATTCACATCGATCTCACCGTGCCCAACGGGGAGGTGGTCGTCAGTCGCGACAATCACGAAAACCATGCCCATGAAGACATCTATGTGGCGATCCGGGATGCCTTCAATGCCGCCCGACGCCAGCTGGAGGATTTCTCCCGCAAGCAGCGTGGCGACGTGAAGCACCACGAGGCGCCGCCAACGGGACAGATAAAGGCGATCCTGCCGAGCCAGGACCACGGCTTCATCCTCGGCCGGGATGGACGCGATATCTACTTCCATCGCAACAGTGTGGTCGACGCCGATTTCGATAAACTCGAGGAAGGCATGGAGGTTCGTTTTGTCGAAGAAGAAGGCGAGCAGGGTCCGCAGGCCAGCACCGTTCATCTCATCGGCAAACACCATCCGGTTTGATACCAGCAAGTAATATTTCGGGAGAAGCACGCAATGAACGAACACATCCATGTCGCGCAGGTTGGGGCGCCCGATCCGGAGCTGAACAACTCTCCCATCGCCGAAGAATCCGATGAAGATCGGGAGGTGCTGAGGCAGGAGGTTCCCGGCGAACCCGTCTGTGTGTTCAACAATACCAGTTACCCCACGGGTGAACGCGTCTGCAGTGGCGATGCCCTGCTCCGTTGTGACTACGGCATCTGGGTGAGAGAAGGTACCTGTGACCCCGACAATCCGTGATCACTGGCTGATGAGGAAGAGAGACCGCAATGCTGAATCATGCACAAATACAGGAATTCAAGAATATTCTCGAGAAGCGCTACTTTGAGTTGCACGAGGAGATTCGTCAGGCGCTGTTGAAGTCGGATAATGAGCAATACATCGATCTGGCCGGACAGGTGCATGACCTGGAAGATCAATCCGTCGCTGATCTGCTGGTGGACGTCAACCTGGCCGAAATTACCCGCCATATCCATGAGCTCCGCGAGGTCGAAGACGCCCTCATGTGCATCGCCAAAGGGACTTACGGTGTGTGCGTGGACACCGGCGAGCCCATCGAACTGGAGCGTCTGAAGGCCCAGCCCACTGCTAAACGGACCAGGGAGGCGCAGGAGGCCTATGAAAAAACTCACGCCGGTCACACCCATTCCAGCCTATAGAAAACCCCTGTTCCGTCTGTAGGAGCGGCTTCAGCCGCGACAACGAAATCAAACCAACAGGTCGTGGCAGAAGCCGCCGTGTGACATAAATGGTCGTGCCAGATTGAGAGGGTCGCGGGCCTTTAATCCCGCCAGACCGCACCCATATTGATAGTTGTACTTCCCTCACATCAATGGCCAATAAAGGAGTGATGACGATGGCGACACGTACGCTCAACAAGTTGGACTGGGAGGCCTATCTCAATCGCGTCAGTAAAGAACTGGGTGCCTGTCTGGCGGAGGTCGAAGTAGCCGGGCTGGGTATCGGCGATCAGGTCGAGGCCGAATGGGTAACGCTGACGGGCGCCAGTTACGACCCCAAGGATGATCTGGTGGTGATGGATCTGCTCAGCAGGGACGACAAGAATGTGGAGCACCTGGTGCACAGGCCTGTCGAACTGGTGGTGAACGAAGAGGCCGGTGGACTGGCCGGTCTGGTGGTGGCCGACGCTGATGGCCAGCGGACGATCCTCAGATTGAAAAAGCCCTTGGCGCTGCCGCCCGTCTGAGATCGATACGATTCAGGCGGTGTCAGCTGAGTCCCAGCCTGTGCCGGGATGAGGCACTACACTGGGGGGTTTCCATAACGAGCACCGGAAAGAAGGCGCCTCGCAAGGGCGCCTTCTGTGTTGCTGGGGTTTAGATGAGGGTCTGTATGCTCAGGTGGGTTCCACCCGCTCGTTCTTCACATCCGTGGCGCCGGGGCTCCCACCAGTCCAGAAGTTCGGCCAAGCGGGCGCACCGCGGACGTGAGCACGGTATCTACCAAACGCAGCAGAGAAGCGTCTTGCAGCTTTCCTTGCATTCTCCACGGGGTGCGGAGGTTAGAAAGGTGGCGACGTTATAGATGTCGGTGTCGCTTAGGTTCTTCGCCACATTGACCATCTTGTCGTCGGGGTCGTTGTTGCGTTCCTTCGAGCGCCACTTCTTCAGCTGGTTGACCAGGTACACATAGCGCTGGCCACCGGTCATGGGATATGTGTCGGGCAGGCCGCGGCCATTATAGCCGTGGCAGGTGTAGCAGGGCGGAATATCGCGCGCCGGGTCACCGTTCAGCACCAGCTGCCGACCGGCGGAACGGGCGCCGATGGGATAGCCGTATTCCTCGACCCGCTGCATGTCCGACAGACCCACCTTCATGTAGTCCAGGCTGGCGACGTAGGCGGCGACATCGCGCCAGTCACTCTCGCTCATGTCACGGGCATTGGAATTCATCACGTACATGGTGTTGTCCGTACGCCGGTTGGTGGAAAAGTCACGCAGCTGTTTGTAGATATAGGCCGGGTTCTGGCCGGCCAGGCGCGGGGTGCCGATGGCGTCATCGCCCATGGCATCCTTGCGATGGCAATTGTGACAGGCGGGCACCTGGTTGATGCCCTGCATGAAGATGCGTTCGCCATAGGCGACATTGCCGCCCGGGAATGCGGCGTAAACCGGCAGGCTGCTGGCAAACAGGGCGATGAGAAAGGTCAGTGTGGTGTGGTGTCTTTGCATCGGGGCGCATTCTACTGAAATGGGGGCCGGGGCGTCGAGCCTGTTAAGGGTGCTTCTGATTATAGATTGTGATTTCAAGGCCGGTGCGGCAGGGCCAGATATTCTGTACTGCGCATCTCGGCCAGACGGCTGGCGGTGCGCTGGAATTCGAAGGTCAGGCGTTGGCCTGTATACAGCGCCGCCGGTTCGGCCTCGGCGCTGACCAGCAGTTTGACCCGGCGGTCGTAAAATTCATCCACCAGGTCGATAAATCGGTGCGCCCAGTCGTCCTGCTCTTCACCCATTATCGGCACGGCGGAGATGAACACGGTGTGAAGACGCCGCGCCAGCTCAATGTAGTCGTGGCTGGAGCGTGGGCCATGGCAAAGAGGGAAGAAATTGAACCACGCCACGTCGTCGGCGTACAGGTGGCAGGGGATTGGGCGGTGATTGATGAGCAGCGGCTGATCCGGCCTGCCTTCGCAGGGGGCGAGTTCGCGGAAGCGCCGGGCGAGCTGTTTCTCGCTGCGGGCATCGGCCGGTGTATACCAGGTGTCGGCCTTTTGCAGATGGCGCAGGCGGTGGTCAGTGTCGCCGCGCAGCTCGAAGACCTGGGTATTCCGCTCGATCAGTTCGATGGTGGGCAGGAAGCGTTCCCGCTGCAGGCCGTTTTTGTACAATTCCTGCGGCGTTGTGTTGGAGGTGAAGACCAGACTGATGCCCTCATCCGTCAGGGCAGTGAGTAGACCATGCAGCAGCATGGCGTCGGTGATGTCCTCAACATAGAATTCATCCAGGCACAGCACCCGGGTGCGCTCGGCGAAGTGGCGGGCGACGATCTTCAAGGGGTCGCGCTGCTGGCGCAGGTGGGCCAGCTCGTCCTGTATCTCCTGCATGAAGCGGTGGAAGTGCAGACGCAGCTTTTGTTTCAGGGGCAGGTGCTCGAAGAACAGGTCCATCAGCCAGGTCTTGCCGCGACCGACGCCACCCCACAGATACAGACCGGGGATCGGCGGCGGGGGGCGGGTGGCGAACAGACGTCCCAACAGTCCCTCGGCACGGGGTGCCGGCGGTGGACTGTGGATGAGCCAGTCGGCCAGGGTCTGCAGCCGTGCCACCGCCTGGGCCTGTGATTCCTCGTAGTGGAAGCCGGGCTCGGCGGTAATCTGACGGTAGCGTTCGATGAGCTGCATGGGCGAGCATTTTTCGGTTGGATGACGCTGCGCGTCCGGGCCGGTATGATGCCGCGCATGTCACCACTTCGTCTACTCTCCGTTATCGCCCTCTGTGCTGCCCTGCTGGCGGCCTGTGGCAAGCCCGCCTTGCCCACCGCACCGCTGGGCGATCACGCGGCGCTGGAGCAGCTTGCCGAGGCCTACCGCCAGACCCTGCAGGAGGTTCCCACCGCCCCCCGCGCCATGCGGCCGGCGGGACGCCTGATGTTCGTCGAGCAGGTATTCCGCGGCGCGGGCTATGATTACGCCGCCACCCTGGCGGCGCTGGCCGAGGGATTGGATGCCGGCGACAAGAACCAGCGCGATCTCGCCGAGCTGGTGTCGCAGCCCTTCAGCGGGCTGTCCGACGCGGGGCTGGATGAATTGCTTTCTGGCGACATGTTGGAGAACGCCCGCCAGCTGCGCCAGCGTCTCAAGCAATAGTCCCGTCGGCCGCTATCCCTGCACACGCACGGAGCAGGAGCCGGCATGATTCTCGATAATATCCATAATCACTACGAACGTCTCGTCTACGAGGAAATTCAGCGCTGTCTACCGGCGGAGAAGGACCCGGCCTTTAGTGACAATGCGCTGGAAGACGTGGCCTGTCTGGCCCTCAACCACCTGCCGGCGCGCTATGTGCGGCACAGCGTGGACATTGCCTTCTACCTCACGGCAAAAGAACGCGCCGATATGGATCAGCAGGTGCGCGATGCGGTGGCAGCGGCGTTTGATCTGGTGATATTGCATCCGCACCAGAACTAAGCGGGAAGGTTATTTCTGCTCCCGTTGCCGGGCCAGCCGCTGGCGTTGGTCGCTATCGCGTATCAGCCAATAGACCGCGCCGAGGGCCAGCACGATGGCGGCCAGTGCGAACATCTTATCGGCGCCGATGGTGGCGGTGTCGATGATGATGAACTTGCGCGCCAGCGCCAGCATGGCGATGAGTAGCACCGTCTTTACCTGGATGATGCTCTCGTGGCGGTCGATAACGCGGATGATGGAATGCTTGAACTCCATGGCGATGAGCAGGGTCATGATCATGCCGAAGACCTTCTGAAAGCCTTCGTGATTGAGCGGGTCGAGGGTGCCCGATAGCAGCAGTTTGCCGATGTGTGCCACCAGCTCCCACAGGGCCACCGCCACCACGATGGCGATGACGAAGCTGAGGATGATGGCAATCACCTGCTCGAAATGCTCGTAGAAGGTCATCACCGGCCAGTGTTTGCGGGTCTCGGCAAACATGCCTGTGGCTTTTTTGTCTTGCTCCATCTTGCGTATTTCCTGTGGGTTTTCTGCCCGGATTCCTGAAATATGTGCCGCCAGGGCGCATTTCAAGCGGGATTTTGCCGCCATGATCTGCTTTGCCGTATGATGGGGGCTTCTCTTTACATGGACGAACATTTTGACCGCCAGATCCGCCCCCTCTGCGTTTCAAACCTTCGCAATAGCGGGTGCTATTACGTGCGGTTTGCGCCTTGATGGGACAAATCTGACGATCAATCTGAAACGCCCAGAATAAAGAAAAGCCCCCATCGCGCCCTTTCACGCCGCCTCGATTACCTGTCCATGAACCAGCAACACCGTTTCTTCGCCACCGCCCCGAAAGGCATGGAGGCCCTGCTCGCCGACGAGCTGCGCGCCCTCGGCGCCGCCAATGTGACCGAGGCCCGCGCCGGGGCCGGTTTTCAGGGCGATATCGGCAGTGCCCTGCGGGTCTGCCTGTGGTCGCGGGTGGCCAACCGGGTGTTGCTGCCACTGGCGCGTTTTCCGGCGGCCGATCCCGAGGCCCTCTACGAGGGCGTGCAGTCCGTGGACTGGGCCGAGCACATGGTCGTCAACGGTACCCTGGCGGTGGATTTCAGCAGCGTGCGCTCGCAGATCTCTCACACCCAGTTCGGGGCACAGAAGGTCAAGGATGCCATCGTCGACCAGTTCCGTATCGCCACCGGTGAACGCCCCTCGGTGGCGCGCGAACAGCCGGATCTGCGCATCAATGTCTATCTGCACCGCGATACCGCGGTGATCAACCTCGATCTCTCCGGCGACAGCCTGCACCGCCGCGGCTACCGTGCCGAGGGTGTGGCCGCGCCGCTGAAGGAAAATCTCGCCGCCGCCATCCTGCTGCGCACTGGTTGGGCGGAGATCGCCAAACAGGGTGGAGCACTGGTGGATCCGCTGTGCGGCTCCGGCACCCTGCCCATCGAGGCGGCGCTGATCGCCGCCGACATCGCCCCCGGCCTGCAGCGCGAACACTGGGGCTTTCTCGGCTGGCTCAAGCACCAGCCCGAGGTGTGGGGTGCCCTGCTCGCCGATGCCACACGCCGCCGCGAGGCGGGGCTGGCCCGCTGCCCGCCCATCCGCGGCTTCGACATCAGCGGCCGCGCGGTGGCCATGGCCCAGCGCAACGCCGAGCTGGCCGGACTGGCGGAACAGATCGAATTCGCCCAGGTGTCACTGGCCGACTGTCCGCGCCCCGGCGAGGACTTCAAGCCCGGGCTGGTGGTGGCCAATCCACCCTATGGTGAACGCCTCGGTGAAGTGGCTGAGCTGCGTGGCCTCTACCGCGACCTTGGCGATTGCCTGCTCAAGCACTACACCGGCTGGCGCGCGGCGGTGATCACCAGTGACCGCGAGCTGGGCAAGGCCATCGGTCTGCGCGCACGGCGCCTGCACAAGCTCTACAACGGTGCGATGGAATGTCAGCTGCTGCGCTTCGAGGTGGATCCCAAATGGGCCATGCGGCGCGGCCCGGTGCCCACCAATCCCGCCATCGCGCAGTCCTCCGGCGCGCAGATGTTCGCCAACCGCCTGCGCAAGAATCTCAAGCAGCTGGCGCGCTGGCGGCGCGGCGAGGACATCCACGCCTTCCGCGCCTACGACGCCGACATGCCCGAATACGCCCTCGCCGTGGACGTCTACGATTGCGAGGACGGCCGCCATGTGCACGTGCAGGAATACGCCGCGCCGGCGAAGATCCCCGAGGAGAAGGTGCGCGCGCGCCGCCACGAGGCCCTGTCGGTGATGCCCGAGATACTGGAGGTGGCGCCGGAGCACGTGCACCTCAAACTGCGTGAAAGGCAGCGCGGCAGCAGCCAGTACGAAAAGCTGCAGGACGAAAAGCGCTTTCACGTCGTGCGTGAGGGGCCGTGCCGGCTGTGGGTCAATTTCGAGGACTATCTCGACACCGGCCTGTTCCTCGATCACCGCCTCACCCGGCAGATGATCGGCGAGCTGGCCGCCGGGCGCGCCTTCCTCAATCTGTTCGCCTACACCGGTGCGGCCACCGTGCACGCCGCCCTGGGCGGCGCCACCCAAACCACCACGGTGGACATGTCCAAGACCTATCTGGACTGGGCGCGGCGCAATCTGGTGCAGAATGACATCCGTGGCCCGGCGCACCAACTGGTGCAGGCCGACGTCACCGCATGGCTGGCGGCGCAGGCCGCGGTACTGGAGAAGGGCGATGCCGGCGAGGGCGCGCGCGGCGTGTGGGGCAAGGCCCGCCAGCGCAACGCGGCCAGTGGCGCGGACGTGGCGGCGCAGCGTTACGGGCTGATCTTCCTCGACCCGCCCACCTTCTCCAACTCCAAGCGCATGGCCGACAGCTTCGACGTACAACGCGACCACGTAGCCCTGATCCGTCATGCCGTGGCCCTGCTGGAGCCGGACGGGGTGCTGATCTTTTCCAACAATTTCCGGCGTTTCAAGCTGGACGAGGCCGCCCTGGCCGACCTCAGCCTTGAGGATATCTCGCGCCAGACCCTGCCCAAGGACTTCGAGCGTAATCCGAAGATCCACCGCTGCTGGCGGGTTGAAAAAAGGGCGCGGACAAAAAATTAGGGGGCGTTCTCAATTAATAAAGCACAACCCGAAGGGCCCGGCAGGATGGTCTTATTGATTGAGAATGCCTCCTAGGGCTTGATTATCGCCGTCAGAGACCCTATAAAACAGAGTTCAGATTTAGATTCAGTCTTAATAACTTGAGTGCTATACTAGGTTTCTCGGTTTTTTCACTGATGGTCAGTCATACTGATTCAGCACCGTTTTATTCACTTTAGATAGGAGGATACTCTCGTGGGAGTTCTCATAGGTCGCAATGCCCCTGATTTCACTGCCCCGGCCGTACTGGGCGACGGCACCATCGTTGATGATTTCAACTTCGCCAAGGCTGTCGATGGCAAGTACGCGGTGGTTTTTTTCTATCCCCTGGACTTCACCTTCGTCTGTCCTTCCGAGCTGATCGCCTTCGATCATCGCCTGGAAGAGTTCAAGAAGCGCAACGTGGAAGTGATCGGTGTCTCCATCGATTCCCACTACACCCACAACGCCTGGCGCAACACCCCGATCAACGAAGGCGGTATCGGCCAGGTGGGTTACCCGCTGGTAGCCGACATGACCCACGGCATCTGCAAGGCCTATGACGTCGAGACCCCCGACGGTGCCGTGGCCTTCCGTGGCTCCTTCCTCATCGACAAGGAAGGCGTGGTGCGCCATCAGGTGGTCAACGATCTGCCCCTGGGCCGCAACATCGACGAGATGCTGCGCATGGTCGATGCCCTGCAGTTCCACGAAGAGAACGGCGAAGTCTGCCCCGCCAACTGGCACGAAGGCGAGAAAGGCATGAAGGACACCCCGGAAGGCGTGGCCGAGTATCTGGCGGAGAATGCCGACAAGCTGTAAGCGATTGCGCGTCGTATGGCGATGAAAAAGGCCGGTCAATGACCGGCCTTTTTTGTGCCCGGGTCAGCGCAGCAGACGCTCCGGGAGGGGGTTGTCGCCCAGCTCCGGGCGCGGCGGCACCTGCAGGTAGTAGCCTTGATCCGTCAGTGACTGCATGACCTTGTTGACGTCCGCCTGTGCCAGCTCGCGGTCTTTTCTGAGTTCCAGGGTGATCACCAGGCTCAGCTCGCTGAGCATCTTCAGCAGGTCTTCCGGCACGCGCTCGAAGTCGTCCTCGCGTTCGACGTAGAGGTAGTGGTCTTCCTTGCGGGAGCCCTTGTAGATGACGCAGTTCATGGCAATGGGTCTCGAAGTGGGTGGCTGGAAAGCGGGGGAGGATTTTAGCGCAAGGTGGCAGGTAAGGGTAAGTGTAAGTGTCGGGTCTCGAGATTTTTCTGTGCCTGCCGCTAATGCTCCTGCCGAGCCCGGTTCCTTCAGGGCGGGCATGAATGGGATCTGGATTATAAAGAGACACAAAGCATGATTGGTCGGTTCAAACGCCTGTTCTCTGCGACGGGAAATGGCGCGCCAGAGGAAAAAACAGACACGCCTGTGGATGTCCGCCAGCCTGAAGCGGCGCAGGATGCACCGGTTCTGTCCCTGGCCGGCATCGAGCATGAATATTGCTCGTATCTGTTGGGTGTCAATTCTCCGCTTGATATCCCCCTCAACGGTTTCGAGACGCAGGTGCTTGATGGCGTGGAAGGGCTGCTGGCATCGGCGGATACGGTATGCGATGCCCTGCCCAGGCTGCCCGATGTGCTGCCCAAACTCATGAAGGCCCTGCGTGATGAACGGGCCTCATGGGAGGAGATTGCACAGGTGGTGGGGCAGGATGCCCTGTTGGTGGCGGAGGTTCTGCGCCTGGCCAACAGCCCGTGTTTTCGTGCTGCGGCAAAGATTACCTGCCTGGAGCAGGTGGTGATGCAGCTGGGGCTGGTGGGCCTGCGTGAGGTGGTGATTACGGTGTCGCTAAAACCGATCATGAAGCTTGGGGGTGGCCACTACTATCAGCATGTGGGCCGCAAGGTTTGGCCACAGGCGCTATCGACGGCGGTGGCCTGCCGCAGTCTGGCCCTGAGCTTGAAAGGCAGTCGCTTTGAGGCCTATATTGCCGGACTGGTGCACAACGTGGGTATGGTGCTGGTGGTGCAGATTCTGCAGGCGATTTCCCAGGGCACCGAGGCGCCACGCTCGATCCAGTTTCGCAACCGGATCCAGCAGTCGGCAAAACGGCTTACCTGCCTGATTGCACGGCAATGGGATTTGCCGGCTGCGAGTGTTGAGGCCCTGCAGGATCAGGTTGATCCCACGGCAGGCCGGATGTCGCCGCTGGGCAGAATATTGCAATACGCTACCCACCTGAGCATGTTGCAAAGCCTGGCCCGGGAAGGCCGGGTCGAGGATATCGAGCCCTATTTTCTGTCCCTGCCGGACAGCGATCGCAGCGCCTGTGAACGGGCCTTGAGTGAGATTGAGGCTCACGCCCGGAGTTTCTAGCTATCTGCTGAAAAAAAGACGCCTGCGCATTCCCATATTTTCTCTGTGGCTGTACAAGTCGCCAACTCTTGTCTATAGCTTTGCTATGTGAGCTTTACTCATGCGCTGATGAGCGTGCCAGAAAGAGGAGGGGTGATCATGGCCGTTGCAATGACGTTACAGGAGTATCTCGATCGTTGGGGTGTGGAATATGACGTACTGCGCCACAAGCACAGCAGCAGTAGTCTGGAAACGGCGGAGGCGGCACATATTCCCGGCAGCAAGTTGGCCAAGTGTGTGATGACCGAAGACTACCAGGGCTATCTGATGGTGGTGGTTCCGGCCGATCATCAGGTGGAGTTCGATCTGTTGGACGAGGCGCTGGACCGGCGCCTGGAGCTGGCCACGGAGCAGGAGCTGGAGGATCTCTTCAGTGATTGCGAGACCGGGGCGATTCCCCCGCTGGGCGAGGCCTATGGTATCGATGTGGCGCTGGATGAAAGCCTGGCTGGTTGTGACGAGGTGTTTTTCGAGGCCGGCAACCACACCGAGCTGATCCACCTGCGCGGCGAGGACTTCCGCGATTTGATGGTGGGCGCCAGCCGGGGCCGTTTCAGCGCCCACTTGTGAGGCGCTAGTGCTAGTGTAGTGTCCTGAATGTGTATTATATTCAGGACGCTACACTAGACCATCGATATCAGCAGCACGACGAAGCCGATCACCAGGGCGACGGGGATGAGCAGGCTCATCCAGTCTTTCTCCTCCGCCTCTGCGCTGCGCTGAAAGGCGGCCTTGAGGCCGGGACGAAACCAGAAGATCAGCAGCAGGGCGAAGACGCCCAGCAGCAGCTTTTCCCAGGTTGCCATCGGATCCATCATCCTAGGTCTTGCGACGCTGGCGCACGGCGCTGGCCAGTTCACGCAGCAGCGGTTCGCTGTCATCCCAACTGATGCAGGCGTCGGTGATGCTCTGGCCGAACACCAGCTCCTGCCCCTCTTCCACGTTCTGCCGACCCGCCACCAGGTGGCTTTCGATCATGGCGCCCAGGATGTTGCGGTTGCCGGCGGCAATCTGGCCGGCCACGTCGCGGCCCACCTCGATCTGGCGTTGGTGCAGCTTGCGGCTGTTGGCATGGCTGAAGTCGATCATCAGGCGTGGTTGCAGACCGGCCTTTTCCATCTCTTTCACGGCCAGCTCGACGCTGGTGGCATCGTAGTTGGGTTCGCGCCCGCCACGCAGAATGATGTGGCAGTCTTCATTGCCGGTGGTGGCAAAGATGGCGGAGTGGCCGGCCTTGGTCAATGACAGGAAATAGTGTGGCTGACTGGCGGCCCTCACCGCGTCGATGGCGATCTTCAGCGTGCCGTCGGTGCCGTTCTTGAACCCCACCGGGCAGGACAGGCCGGAGGCCAGCTCACGGTGCGCCTGGCTTTCCGTGGTGCGCGCGCCGATGGCGCCCCAGCTGATCAGGTCGGAGATGTACTGCGGGGTGATCAGGTCGAGAAACTCGGTGCCCGCCGGTATGCCCAGGTTATTGATGTCCAGCAGCACCTTGCGCGCCAGTTTCAGGCCCTGGTTGATCTCGAAGCTGCCGTTGAGGTGCGGGTCGTTGATCAGTCCCTTCCAGCCCACGGTGGTGCGTGGCTTTTCGAAATAGATGCGCATCACGATGAGCAGGTCATCGGCCAATTCGTCGCGTAGTCGTTTCAGGCGCGTGGCGTATTCCAGTGCGGCCTGCGGGTCATGAATGGAGCAGGGACCGATGACCACCAGCAGGCGGTCGTCCTCGTGGTTGAGGATGCGGTGGATGGCCTGGCGGGTGGTGGCGGTGGTCTCTGCGGCCGTGTCGGAGATAGGATGCTCGGCGAGGACTTCGGCCGGGGCGACGACCTCTTTGATAGCCTTGATGCGCAGGTCGTCTGTTTCGTATTTCGTGGGCATGGGTTTGCTTATTTGGGCACGCGGTGCGCGCGGCGTGGGTTGTTGGGCTAACATACTATTATCGCCGATTCGGGGCCCTGAGTCGAGGTGGAAGGTGGTTTGCGGCGGCTAAATCCGCACGAGTACTCCGTCAATATTACCTTGGAGGAGTACTAGAATTTCGGCATGTCGCTCACCAGCCACCAGCGTTTTGCCTCTTCGTCATATTCCCACTTCTGCCGGTCGATGATTTTCCTCACGCGTGGTGAGTCTGCAAGGTGGTAGGAGATGCGGACCGTCTGTGTATAACTCAGGTTGTCGGCGCCCATGTGGGTGTTGACGACCTTGTAGCTGGTGACCCGCAGACCCTTCAGCATTTCAGGCGGTTCCTCGCGATTGTCCTCCTCCCACCGGTGGAAGGCCCAGGCGGCGTCGAATTCTCCCCAACGGATGTCGCGTTTGTAGTTCTTCAGAGTGTTGTTGAGGCCGTCCACACGCTCGCTCTTGCTGATACTGGCGCAGGCGCTGAGCAAAAGGGCAGGCAGCAGTAGCCACAGGGCGTGTGTGTGGGCGAATTTGGACATGCAGGATTCCTGTTTGTGGCGATGTGCGGTGGCCTCCTTATACCACAACAATCTCAAGTTCTCAGTGTGTTTGCCGCTGGGAGTGGCGTATACCCTGCCCTACAAACAGGCGGGGTCGCTAAACATATCGCGGTAAAAACCAGTGAAAGCCAGTCCAGCGGACATCGATATTCTCTCCGGCTTGATTCCCTTCAACGGATGCAATGAGGATGAACTGATCGTGCTCGCCGACCATGCCTGGGTGATTAATGAGCGCAAGGGTTACGTATTTGCCGAGTTAGGCAGTACGGACGAATGGGATTACTACCTGTTGAAGGGCGCTCTGCACCTGGTATCGGGTGATGGCAAGGTGCTGGAAATCCGGGCCGGGACGGAGGCCGCCCGGCATCCGGTTGCCCATTTGCAGCCGCGCAAGTACACCATTCGGGCGCAGACACCGGTGCAGTTTCTGCGCGTGCAGAAGGCATTACTGGCAAGCCTGAAATATGCGCCCAGCAGGCAGGTGTGCATGCTGGTGGAAGATGATGAACATCACGGACTGAGCGTGCATCCCCTGTACACGGAAATCTACGATGACCTGATCAACGACCGCCTGGTCTTGCCCAGCCTGCCGGACATCGCCGTGAGGATTCGCCACCTGATCGACCGGGAAGAGGCCTCCGTGCAACAGATCGCCAAACTGGTGCAGACGGATCTCGCCATCAGCGCCAAACTGATGAAGATCGCCAACGGCGCGCTTTATCACGGCCTGCAGCCCGTGGACAGCTGCCAGCAGGCCATTTCCCGGCTGGGGCTGGAATCCACCCGGAATCTGGTGGTGGGTTTCGTCCTGCGAAACCTGTTCAAAGAGAAAATCCACAACGCCTTACTGACCCGGCATGCCCAGCAATTATGGGAGCACAGCGTAGAGGTCGGCGCCATTGCCCAGGTGCTGGCGGAGGTGACGCCGGGGATGAGTCCGGATGAAGCCCTGCTGGTTGGCCTGCTGCATGACATCGGCGAACTGGTAATTCTTTCCTATGCCGAGAACTACCGGGAACTGGCCGAAGACCGTGCAGCCCTGGAGCGGATCATCGCCGAGCTAAAGGGCGAGCTGGGGGGAATAATTCTGCGTGAATGGGATTTTTCAGAGGCCTTTGTCACCGCCGCGCAAGAGGCGGAGAAATGGTCTCGTGACCCGGCTCCGGAACCCGACTACTGCGATATCGCCATCGTTGCGCAATTACACAGCTTTGTGGGTACGGCAAAGATGCAAGGCCTGCCCAATCTTGGCGAAGTGCCGGCCTTTTGCAAAATCGCCCACGGCGAGCTGACGCCGGAAATGAGCATGAGGCTGCTGGATCAGGCCAAAGAGCAGATTTCAGAGGTCAGGCATCTGTTGATGGGTTAGTACTTCATCAACTTAATATCCAAGTGGCGTGGGCACGCTTTATGTGTCCACGCGTCATTCATTTCCCATCACTGCTGTTCCATTAACTCCACATCGTCATACCGGATACCGGGTCAAGCCCGGCACAAGCTTTTTTGACCCGGTATCCAGTAAGCCGTTGAAACCGCTGGATTCCGGCCTACGCCGGAATGCCCAAAACGCTACGCGGGGCAGGCCCTGACGAGAGATGTTATCGATATTCATGTCCCCAATGCTTCTGGG
>CAJVYS010000021.1 GCA_913009875.1 uncultured Gammaproteobacteria bacterium
CCGAGGATGTTGTTGAAATTATAGAAATTGATGCTGCCCAGGGAACCGTCGTTGACGCCGCTGATCAGCCAGTTGTTGGCCACCGCGTCGCCGATCAGGGTGCTGGCGCTGTCGTTGCCGATGAAGGTTTCGATGTTGCTGTAACCCGCGCCGCCCAGCTGCACCGACACCACGCCGCTCTCGGCGGAAAAATCCACCGTATCAAGGCCGCTGCCACCATCGACGCGGCCGGTGATCTGGCTGCCGTTGTTGAAGATGAAAGTATCGGTGGTGACATTGCCATTGAGATTGTTGAAATTGCTGAACGACACTCCCGCCACCGTGCCGTCGTTGATGCCGGTGATCTGCCAGTCGTTGCTCAGCGCCGGCGCGGTGAGGGTGCTGTCGATGTCATTGCCGATGAAGCTTTCGATGTTCAGATAGCCGCTGACCCCCAGCAGCACCGAGACGCTGCCCGCCTCGGCGGAGAAGTCCACCGTGTCGCTGCCCCCCGCGCCGTCCACCGTGCCGCTGATGTCGCTGGTGTTGGCGAACACGAAGATGTCCGTGCCGGTATTGCCGATAAGGCTTTCGATGCGGGCGAAGGCGTTGACATTGGTCACGTTGCCGCCATCGACGGTGGTGATGTTCCAGGTATTGTTGCCGGCGCCGGCGGTGAGGCTGTCATTGCCGTCGCCGCCATCGATGAGCCCGGTGATGCCGCCGCTGCTGATGACGAAGTCATCGCTCTGGATATTGCCGATGAGATTATTGAAGCCGGCGAAGGCCACGCCATTGATGTCGCCCGCATTGGTGCCGGTAAGGGTCCAGGTGTTGCTGGCGAAGTCGCCGCTGAGGGTGCTGTCGATGTTGTTGCCCACATAGCTTTCGATATTGCTGAAGGTGCTCGACCCCAGCACGATGCCGACGCTGCCGACCTCGGCGGACATGTCCACCTCGTCGCTGCCGCCGCCGCCATCGACGCCGCCGCTGAAACTGCTGCCGTTGTCGTAGACGAAGGTGTCCGCCAGGGTGCCGCCGAACAGACGCTCGATCTCACTGAAACTGTTCTGCCCGTTCAGCGTGCCCACGTCCGTGCCGGTGATGTTCCAACTGTTGGTGGTGTTGTCGCCCACCAGTTCGTCGGCGCCGCCGCCACCGACGAGGGTGCCGGAAATATTGCCGCCGGCGAGGGCGAAGTTGTCCGCCGCGCTGCCGCCGCGCAGGTTGGCGAAGTTGACGAAATTAATCACCCCGGCGATGCCGCTGTCGCTGCCGGTCACGCGCCAGTTGGTGTCGACGTCGTCACCGTTCAGGGTGCTGTTGGCGCCGTTGCCGGTAAAGCTCTCGATGCTGACATAACTGGAACTGGCCAGACTGATGCTAATCGCGCCGCTCTGCGCTGAGTGGTCCACGCTGTCGCTGCCGGAGGCGCCGTTGATGACACCGCCGATGCTGCTGCCGTCGGCAAAGCTGAAGACGTCGTCGCCACTGTTGCCCGTCAGGTTGGCGATGGCCGAAAAGGCCGCCACGCCGGACACGCTGCCGCTGTCGGTGCCACTGATATTCCAGCTGTTGTTGATGGCGTCGCCGATCAGGGTGTCATTGCCGCCGCCACCGCTGATGGAACCGCTGATGCTGCCGCCGGACAGGGTGAAGGTGTCGTCGCCGCTGTTGCCCAGCAGATGATTGAAAGCACTGAAGGCGGCGATGGTGGTGGCGGTGGTCACGGTGCCGCTATCGACGCCGCTGATCAGCCAGTCATTGAGGGTCGGCTCGCCGGTGATACGGCTGTCGCTGCCATTGCCGGTGAAGGTTTCGATATTGTTGAAGCCGGTGGCACCCAGTACCACGTCGACGCTGCCGGTCTCGGCGGAAAAATCCACCGAATCGACCCCGTCCCCGCCATCGACGGTGCCGGACACACCGCTGCCATCGGCAAAGACGAAGGTATCGACATCGGCATTGCCCACCAGGTTTTCAATGTTGTTGTAGCCGCTGCCGTTGAGCAGACCGGCATCCAGGGCCGTGACGTCCCAGCTGTTGGCCGTGTTGTCGCCCGTCAGGGTGTCGTCACCGGCGCCGCCGTCGATGCCGCCGGCCAGGGTACCGCCGCTGCTGTAGGCGAAGGTGTCGACATCGCTGCCGCCGCTGAGGCGGGTGAAATCGACAAAGGTAATGGCATTCAGGGTACCGTCGTTGCTGCCGTCGATGATCCAGCTGTTGGGCGCATTGGCGCCGATCAGGGTGCTGTCGCTGTTGTTGCCGACGAAGCGCTCGATGTTAGCGTAGCCGCTGCCACTGAGGTCGGCCAGCACCGGATCGGACAGCGCCGACAGGTCCACCGAGTCGATACCGCCGCCACCGTCCACGGTGCCGCTAATGGCGCCGCTGCTGGTGAACAGGAAGTCATCGACATCGAGATTGCCGTTGAGATTTTCGATGCCGGCAAAGCCGTTCACACCGCCCACGTCACCGGTGTCCAGGCCGTTGATGTTCCAGGTATTGGCGGTGTTGTTGGCCGACAGGGCATCGTTGCCGGCGCCACCATCGACCTGCCCACTGACGCTGCCGCCGTTGAGCAGAAAGATGTCGGCGCCGTTGCCACCGATCAGGTTGTCGATATCGGCAAATTTGAACACGCTGTCCACGTTGCCGCCATCGGCGGTCTGGATACTCCAGGTGTTGGAGGTGTTATTTGCCGTTAGACTGTCCGTGCCGCCGCCACCACTGAGGGTACCGGTAACCCAGCCATTAACCAGCACGAAGCTGTCGTTACCGCTGCCGCCGGTGAGGTTGGCGAAGTCGATGAAGCTGACGCCGGCCACATCGCCGTCGTTCTGGCCAGTAATGTTCCAGGTGTTGGCGATGTTCTCGCCGATCAGGGTATTGTCGGCACCGCCACCGATCAGGGTCTCGATGTTGATGACGCTGCTGCCCAGGGTCACGCTGACCAGGCTGGTGGCGCCGGACCAGTCGACACGATCGCCGGCCACGTGCGCGCCGCCGTTGATCAGGCCGCTGATGCTGCCGATGCCCGTCACCGTGAACGTGTCGTCGCCGCTACCGCCCTGCAGGCCGGTGAAATTGGAAAAATCCGCGCCGTTGAGGGTGCCGGTATTGAGTGCGGTGATGGTCCAGCCGTTGTTGCCATTGGGGCCGATCAGGGTGTCGCCGCCATTGGCGCCACCCTGCAGGCTGACGCCGCCCGTGCCCGCCAGGGTGCCGCCCAGGGTCAGGGTCTCGGCACCGTTGTCGTCGCTGTCGACGTTAATGCTGATGCTCTGGGTGCCGGCATCGACCGTGCCCACCGCGATGCTGCCGGTGGCGGAGAGCGTGATCGCGCCGTCACTGCCGCTGGCATTGCTGTCCAGACCACCCGCGCTGATGGTCGCCGCCGTGAGGCTGATGGCGCCACCATTGGTGGCGATGGTATCGCCGCTGTTCATGCTAAAGCTGCCGGTGCCGTCGCCGTCGCTGTCGGCCCGGATCACGAGGGAGGCGGTGCTGTCCGTGGCCAGCGCCAGACGATTGTCGGCGAGGTCGTTGAGGGTGACGTCGTTGGTCGCCTCGAGGATGATGTTGGCGTTGCTGGCCAGGCCTTCCAGGGCCAGTTCGCCGATATCGAAGGTGCCAGCGCCGACGGTGGCGTCAGACAGGTCCGGCAGGGCGCCGTCGTCGGCCTGCGCGCCATCGGCCTGGTCGTGAATAATGATGTCGGTGGGGTCGAACAGCAGGGTGCCGGTCTCGCCATTGGCGGCGCTCACGTCGACGCTGCCGGCGAAGGAAATGCCCTGACGCGCGGAGATTTCGACAAAGCCGCCGTCGCCCGCGACGCTGCCGCCGCGCGCGGAAATCTCACCGTGCGCCCAGCTGCTGTCCTCGGCCCAAACGCGGATGTCGCCGCCGTCGCCGACCTGACCTGCATCGGCGCGGATCAGCGTCTGCGCACCGATCTGGGTGAAGGTGCTGGCCACCGTGCCGTCTTCGCCGGCGCGGCCACCGATGCGAATCCTGCCGCCGTCGCCCTCCCCCGAGGCGTCGATGCGCGCAGCGCCGAACACGCCGACACGCTCGCCGCTAACGGTAATTGTCCCCCCCGCGCCACCGACACCCTGTGCATCGAGATCGCCGCGATTGACCACGTTGCCGCCGGTCCCCACCAGGGTGACGACGCCGCCGACATTCTCGATACGGCTGGCGCGCACCAGGCCGCTGTTGTTGACCACTTCGCTGAACACCTGGCTGGCCGCCGAGGCGCTGAGCAGCACGCGGCCGCCATCGGCCACCAGGCTGCCGCTGTTTTCCACCGCCGCCGTGGCCTGGCCGGGATTCTCCGTCACCTCGCCTTCGATGGAAAAATGCAACAGCGAGGCGCCGTCGAAACTCAGGTAGGCCTGGGTGCCGCTGGCCAGGTTGATCTGTCCGTAGTCGGCGAGGATCCTCCCCTCGTTGTTCACCACCGGGCCGATCAGCGACACCGAACCGCCCGTGGCGGCGGCGATCACACCGCGATTGATGATAGCGCCCTCGCCCTCGCCCTCGCCACCGGCGGCGGACAGGCGGTAGTCGCCGGGCTTGAGGGGGTCTGCCTCCAGGCTCAGGCTGGTGGCCACCAGCGCGCCGACATTGATCACCGAACCGGCGCCGAAGACGAGGCCGTTGGGGTTCATCAGGAACACCCGGCCATTGGCCTCGATGCGGCCGAAGATCTCGCTGGGCTTCTGGTCGAAGATGCGGTTCAGCGCCGCGGCGTCGCGCCCCGGCTGCACGAAGCGCACCGTCTCCTGTGGCGCCACGTCGAAGCTCTGCCAGTCGATGGAGAGGCTGTTGGAGGTCTGGTTGATCTGCGTGGTGTTGGGGGCCGTCTGCTGGATGCTGCCCTGGCCGGCGGTAATCTGGCCGCCCTCGGGGGCAGCCTGTGCGGCGCCCGTAACGAGCCAGGCGGCAGCCAGCACCGTTCCCAGGCCACTGCGCCCTGTTTCACGCCCCACTGTGAGGCAATTTCCCCGCCGCTTCGTCCCGTTACTCATAGCGTTGATACCCAGTACGTCGTCTTCGATGCCGATGCCCCGCCAATTCAACGCGGAGGACGCAGAGTGCACAAAAGTCTTTCATTATTTTTCTCCGCGTCCTCTGCGCCTCCGCGTCCTTTGCGTTTATTACGCCATGCCGACATAGCCTTTCTCTTTTATCGGCGTCTCAGAGCGCATAATTGAATTCAAAAAAGTACTGCGGATCACGCCCGTTGGAGGCCACTTCGTCGCCAACGGGGGTGGCGATCTCCAGGCGCATGGAAAAGACCCCGGCGTAGAGACGCAGCCCGCCGCCCACGCCGTGCAGGCTGACATTCTCGCGGTCGCTGGCCAGCGGGTCGTTGAGCCAGCCCTGGGCGGTGTCGGCAAATAGCACGAACTGCAGGATCTCGCCCCAGCGTCTGCCGGCGAAGGCCGGCCATTGAGCGAAACCCGGCGCCCGCAGCAGCCATTCCAGGGACAGTGAATAGCCCGTGTCGGCCAGGTATTCGGCGTTGGCGTAGGCGCGCACGCTGCCCGGCCCACCCATGGAGAACTGCTCGATGGAGGTCAGCAGGTCGGGCGAATACTGGCCACGCGTGACCAGGCGCAGGCCGTGGGTCGGGTTGATGTCGTACCAGTATTGATAGTCGGCGGACAGCTTGCTGAACTGGCTGCTGGCGTATTTTCCGGAACCGCCGCGGCGGTTGGCGGTGGCGGTGTCCGGGTCGTCGCTGCCATACATGGAGCCGAGGATGCCCTCCAGCCCCTGACTCAGTTGCAGCCCGCCGGACTGGTAGCCACGGCCGTCTGCGCTGCGCCGATCAAAGCCGAATTCGGCGGAAAACACCGACAGCTCGTCGGCGGTGTCGCGGCCTTCGCTGACGTCCAGGGTCACGGACTTGCGCGCGAAACGCAGCACCCCAAAGCTGTTCCAACGCTGGCCGCGGGTAAACTGGCGCCGCCAGTAGAGATCCACCACCCGGGTGGTGCCGCTGAGGCCGAAGGGTTCGAGGATGCCGCCCATGTCGTAGGCGTTGTCGAGGTAGCTGACGCCGAAGGTATTGCGCGGGCCGAAGGCGGAGCGCTCGTAGCCAAGGCCGCCGTACAGGCCGTTGTCCGGCTGGAAGGTGCGGGAGATGTGAGCGAACAGGCGGTCCTGCGCCTTGAAGGGGTTGTTGATCACCAGGTCGGCGCGGGCGCGGTATTCGCCGGTGTACTGCGAGCCGTAGTTGTCGGCGTGCAACCGGGCCTCGATACGCCGTTCCTCCAGCACCGAGATCACCAGGTCAGTGGTGCCGGGCTCGCTGCCGGGACGGAACACACCGAAGCTGCGCAGGCCCGGATAGTCGGACAACAGCAGCAGGCCCTCTTCCACCCGCTGCTGGGCCACCGGCTGACCGATCTGGCCGGTAAAGGGCCGGGTAAGCTGGGCCACGCTGTAGCGCCGGGGCTTTTCCACCAGCACCTGGCCGAGCCGTCCCTCGACCACACGCAGGGTCACCACACCGTCGCGGATGGTCTGCGGCGGGATGTAGGCCTGGGCCAGGATCAGGCCGTGGCGACGGTAATATCGCGCCACCTCGGCGGCAATCCCTTGCAGTTCACTGATGTCCAGCCCGGCCTGTTGCTGCTCCGAGCGCAGCTTGTCGATGAGCTGCTGCAGGGCCTCGGGCGTGATGGGCTCGCTGCCCGCCTCCGGCTTCTGCATATTGTCGATGAGGCGCTGCAGTTCCTGCTTCAGTGCCGTCTCTGACAACTCACCGGAGGGAGGCAGGTCGGGCGCCGCCAGGCGCGCCTCCAGCAGGTCATCCACCAGAGCCTGCAGATCGGCCACGCGAATACCGTTTTCCGGCCGCTCTTCCACCCCCACCAGTTTGAGGCGGCGTACGAAGATTCGCGGGCCTTGCGGGGTGGGCGGGATGTCCGTGGCAGCTGACGCTTCACCGTTGACCAGCACTTCGCCGGGAATCGGCGGCCGCTCGGGCATCACGAATTCACGCCCGGACTCATTGCCAGCGCTGGCTGCCGCCGGCGGCAGCGGCGCCGTCTGTCCCTGCCCGGCCAGCAGCAGGGACAGCACGGCCCCCGCCAGCAGATGGCCTGCCGCGTTCGGATGGGCTCTCGGGTCAACAGCAGTGAGGGTCAGCAATGCGTTCTGTACCGGGTTTCTGATGATCTTTGAAGGATTTATCAACCAGGGCAGAAGCACATTCAGTGCCAAATATGGATTACAGGTGGATGAAGGCGTGGCCGATAGGTAATCAACCTCCCGAATCCGTGGCTTCAGGAACTTGTCATACCAGCGGCACAACATCATACTGAACCAGTTTGGCTATTCAGGGTTTTCCCGCATGATCAGCAGTATAATCAACCCTCTTAATATGAACGTAAAACACACCATACTTGTCCCCCCCAAGGATCACTCGGGCCACGGTTGGTAAACACCACATGCGATTTCTCACTCTTATTCTCCTCCTTGGACTTTTCCTGCTTTGCCTGCCCTTTTCCGCCTTCGCCGCCGATAACGAGACCCTGCCAGCCGAAGAGGAAAATAGCGGCTACACCGAAATCGACGAAGAAGATGATGATGACGATGACGAACTGCCGCTAAATGTCATTGAAGACCGCTACGAGACCGGCCGCATGGCCTTCCTGTTCGGTCAATATGAAGTGGCCTACAAGGCTTGGCTGCCCTTGGCCGATACCGGTTATGCCAAGGCGCAAGCCAGCATTGGCTGGATGTTTCACACCGGCAATGGGGTCAAGAAAGACATGCAAACCGCGGCCATGTGGTACCGGAAGGCGGCGGATCAGGGACACGAGATTGCGCAAAATAATCTGGGTGTCTTTTATGAAAAGGGGCTGGCCGGCCCCGCCAATGCAAAAAAGGCCGCCATCTGGTATCAAATGGCCGCCGATCAGGGCTATTCCTATGCGCAGTACAACCTTGGCATGCTTTACGCGGAGGGTCTGGGGGTGGCCAAGGATATCGAGCAGGCCACATACTGGCTGCGTATCGCCAGCCGGCAAAAGGTAAAGCAGGCTACTGCGGCACTGGGCAAGCTGAACATCGACATGCCGGTGCGCGAGGTCGAAAAACCACAGCCGCGCATTGCCCATGCCCCTTATCACAGCAAGCCGGTCACCAAGGGCATCACCTGGGTCAAAAAACAGGATCCCACTCACTTTACCATTCAGCTGGCTCGCAGCAAGGACTTGCCGTGGATACTGCGGCTGGCGGCCTCTGGCCATGTGAATCAAACCCTGATTCATTTCCAGGCAAAGGACAAAAAGGGTGTCGAGTGGCACCACCTGATCTATGGCAGCTTTCCCTCCCGGGCCACCGCCAAGTCCGCCATCAAGAAACTCCCCGCCCCCATGCAAAAATGGACACCGTGGATACGGCCATTTTCAGGGGTACAAAAGCAGCTCAACCGTAAGCCTGCCCAGCCATAAAACCACCGTTCGTCGGGGAATTACCCCGTTCATCATCAAGGGTTTTATAGTAGAGATATTAGGTCTATTCTGTACCAAATACTCTTTCAAGGTGATATTGATTGCCTGTAGCTCGACAAAAACAGATTTACACAACCAGGGGGGGGTGATGCTGAAGGAAAGGAGGTCATGCACCGAACGTCGGTTAAACACCGACAGGCGAAGCTGGCAATGCCAGCTGGATTTCCCCTACCTTGATGGCCATGGCACCCTGGTGACTGAGGATCGCCGACAGCTTGTCGAACGCCGCATCGGGTTCCTCGAACACATCGATGGTGATCGGCGAAAGCCCCTGCTCACGGCCTTCGTGGAGAAAAACTGACCAGCACCACTATCAAACACTACCGCCAATAGTGGAAGGTACCTCTAAACACTTCCCAGCTTCCTGGCGTAGCTACTGGATTTCTCTGCCCCGGTCGTGGAATAATTCTTTGTGGGCTTCGTGGTGGGATTGATAGGTGGCAAGCGAAGCACCCAGGCAGCGATGGTGGGCAGTGCCCACCCTACGGTCGTTTGCGACGGGGCCGTCGCTTGGGTGACGCCACCTGGCGTCGATAGCGAAGAAAAGTGGTAGGCGCGAGTGGACTCGAACCACCGACCCCCACCATGTCAAGGTGGTGCTCTAACCAACTGAGCTACGCGCCTCCGAAGAGAACGCGTAAGATACAGATCGACGCGGCATTTTACAAGTATCCGAAACCGTTTTTTTCGCCGCCGCGCGGCGCCTTTCTATACGGCAGTGGCCTCACGCACCCCGAGCATATTCTCCCGTACCCGGTCGATTTCATCGCGCAGCCGCGCCGCTTCTTCAAATTCCAGATCCTGTGCATGCTGATACATCTTCTGTTCCAGCTGCTTGATGCGCTTCATCACCTCGGCCGGTGACATGGCGGCGTATTCGATGGCCTCCTCCGCCACCTTGGCATATTCCGACGGCTTGCTGCGCGCCGTGCCGCCATAGGCCCCTTCCAGCACGTCGGCGATGTTCTTTTTGATGGTCTTGGGTGTAATGCCGTGGGTCTCGTTGTAGGCCATCTGTTTCTGCCGGCGCGCCTCGGTGACGTCGATGGCCTTCTGCATTGATTTGGTGATGCGGTCACCATAGAGAATCGCCTTGCCCCTGACATTGCGCGCGGCGCGGCCGATGGTCTGGATCAGCGAACGCTCGGAGCGCAGGAAGCCCTCCTTGTCGGCATCGAGGATGGTCACCAGCGACACCTCGGGCATGTCCAACCCCTCACGCAGCAGGTTGATGCCCACCAGCACGTCGAACTCACCCAGACGCAGGTCACGGATGATCTCCACCCGTTCCACGGTGTCGATATCGGAGTGCATGTAGCGCACGCGCACGCCGTGCTCGGAAAGATAATCCGTGAGATCCTCGGCCATGCGCTTGGTGAGGGTGGTGACCAGCACCCGCTCGTGCTCCGCCACGCGCTGGTGAATCTGCGACAGCAGGTCGTCCACCTGGGTGGTGGCCGGGCGCACCTCGATCTCCGGATCGAGCAGGCCGGTGGGCCGCACCACCTGCTCAATGATCGCGCCGGAGTGCTCCAGCTCATAGTCCGCCGGGGTGGCGGAGACGAAGATGGCCTGCGGCATCAGGCGCTCGAATTCCTCGAAGCGCAGTGGCCGGTTGTCGAGCGCCGAGGGCAGGCGGAAGCCGTACTGCACCAGGTTTTCCTTACGCGAACGGTCGCCGCGATACATGCCGCCGATCTGCGGCACGGTGACGTGTGACTCATCGAGGATCATCAGCGCCTCATCGGGCAGGTAGTCGATCAAGGTCGGCGGCGGCTCGCCTGGACCACGCCCGGACAGGTAGCGCGAGTAGTTTTCGATGCCCGAGCAATAGCCCAGCTCCTGCATCATCTCGATGTCGTATTTGACCCGCTGCTCCAGCCGCTGCGCCTCCACCAGCTTGTTCTCGCTGTAATAATATTCCAGCCGCTCGGGCAGCTCCTGCTTGATCTGTTCGACGGCCTCGAGGATGGTGTGGCGCGGCGTGACGTAGTGGGACTTGGGATAAATAGTGATGCGCGGCAGGCGTTCCAGCACCTCACCGGTGAGCGGATCGAAATGAGACAAGTTGTCAATCTCGTCGCCGAACAGCTCCACGCGCACCGCCTCGCGATCGGAATCAGCCGGATAGATGTCGATCACGTCGCCGCGTACGCGGTAGGTGGCGCGGTGCAACTCGACGTCGTTGCGCTTGTACTGCAGCTCGGCGAGACGGCGCAGCAGGTCGCGCTGGTCGATGATGTCGCCGCGCGACAGATGCAGTACCATCTTCAGATAGGATTCGGGATCACCCAAACCATAAATAGCTGACACGGTGGCGACAATGATGGCGTCCTTGAGCTCCATCAGCGCCTTGGTGGCGGACAGGCGCATCTGCTCGATGTGCTCGTTCACCGAGGCGTCCTTTTCGATGAAGGTATCGGAGGCCGGCACATAAGCCTCGGGCTGATAGTAGTCGTAATAGGAAACAAAATACTCCACCGCGTTATGCGGGAAGAATTCCTTCATTTCCCCATACAGCTGCGCCGCCAGGGTCTTGTTGGGCGCCATGATGATGGTCGGACGTTGCATGGCCTCGATGACATTGGCCATGGTGAAGGTCTTTCCGGAACCCGTCACGCCCAGTAGGGTCTGCCCCGCCTCGCCAGCCTGCAGGCCCTCGATCAGACCACGGATCGCCTGCGGCTGATCACCGGCGGGGGCAAACGCCGATACCAATTCAAACTTTTTGCTCATAGACCATTCTTGATCGGAAACCAATCGAGTATATTAACACTTTGACTATCAATTAAGCTCATCAACCCGAATTCAACCCGAGGACACCGGCTTGAACAAGCAGTTATCCCACCGCGTTCAAAGCATCAAACCTTCCCCTACTCTCGCCATCATGGCACGTGCCAAGGCGTTGCGGGCAGCCGGTCAGGACATCATCGGCCTGGGTGCCGGTGAGCCGGATTTTGACACCCCCGAGCACATCAAGCAGGCCGCCATCGCGGCCATCAACGCGGGTTTCACCAAGTACACCGAGGTGGATGGCACGCCGGAACTGAAGGCGGCGGTGATACGCAAGCTGCTGCGCGACAACGGGCTCGACTACACACCCGAGCAAATCCTGGTTTCCTGCGGGGGCAAGCACAGCTTTTTCAATCTGACCCAGGCACTACTTAACCCCGGTGACGAGGTCATCATCCCCGCCCCCTACTGGGTGTCCTATCCGGATATGGTACTGCTGGCGGAGGGCCAGCCGGTGATCGTCGAGGCTGGCATCGAGGCCGGATTCAAGATCAGCCCCGGGCAGCTGACCGCAGCCATCACGGCGAAGACCCGGCTGGTGGTCATCAACAGCCCATCAAACCCCACCGGCGTCACCTATAGCCATGCAGAATTAAAGGCACTGGGTGCCGTGTTGGAGGCACGCCCGGAAATCATCGTCGCCTCTGACGACATCTATGAACCCATCCTGTGGAACGACGAGCCCTTCGCCAACATCCTCAGCCTGTGCCCATCACTGGTGGAGCACGGCGTGGTGCTGAATGGTGTCTCCAAGGCCTACTCCATGACCGGCTGGCGCATCGGCTATGCCGGTGGCCCGGAATGGCTGATCAAGGCCATGAAGAAAATCCAGTCGCAAAGCACCTCCAACCCCACCTCCATTTCGCAGGTGGCGGCGCAGGAGGCACTGGATGGTGATCAGTCCTGCATTCAGACCATGCTGACGGCCTTCAAGGAGCGCCACGACTACGTGGTCGAGCGACTCAACAACATCCGCGGCCTGACCTGCCTGCCATCGCAGGGCGCCTTTTACAGCTTCCCCGACTGTACGCAGGCCATCAGCAACCTCGGCCTGGCCGACGATGTCGCCTTCTGTGAACATCTGATCACCCGGGCCGGCGTCGCCCTGGTGCCCGGCTCTGCCTTTGGCGCGCCGGGCTATGCACGCCTGTCCTTCGCCACCAGTCTGGAGATACTGGCCGAGGCCCTGGATCGCATCGAGCGAGCCTGCGCCTGATGGACTCTCCCCATGAAAGTACATTTTCACGGGGGCACCCTCAGCCCAAAAAACTTTTTTCAAGAACCCTGTTTATCCTCTATTGACCGTCGTCAGACTCGCGGGTACCATACGCCCCTCTTGAGTTTCTGCTGTTCCCCAGTAGCTCAGTTGGTAGAGCAGCTGACTGTTAATCAGCCTGTCGGTGGTTCGAGTCCGCCCTGGGGAGCCATTCTTATTTAATGGGTCGCTTTCTGCGGCTCATTTCCTCAATCCAGGCTTTTGCGCCAATAGCCCATCGTCCCGGGCCGTCATGTTTACCCGTAACAGGCACCCAGCACCGCCTTAACAAAAACACAAAACCTTTATCTATTTCTATCTGATTTCTTTCCTCCTCTGCACTTGCTGTAATTCATACAAGTTGACACTGATTCCAGTTAGAAGCACCATGATTAATCACTGTCTTCGGCACAGAGACGGATACCAAGTCATGACTGCAGCACGGATCTCATCGGGCTGCTCTTCCTGTATGAAATGCCCCGCGCGCGCCAAAAGAACCGTCCTATGGCGTGGAAACACCCGTTCAAAACGCAAGCGTTCAGGTTCCTGAAAGGCAAAATCCCTGAGACCCCAAACGATCAGCACCGGCTTGTCGGCAAGCACAGCCAGGAGAACTGTATGCCTAACACCCAGCCCCTTCATCAGGGGAATCCGATGATTCAGGAAGACTGGCAAGACACACTGCTGCCGGCAAGGCATGTACGTAAACCTTCCGTACGTGTTGACAAAATAGTCGGCAGGGTCTATATTTCCTCCATGGTACGGAAGATGTCCGTACAGAAATGTTAGGAGAACCGTAATGGCTACCGCCCGCCTTGATATGAGATTGGACGAAGAAATTAAGACTAAGGCTGAGAAAGCCTCGGCTTTACTGGGCATGAAAAGCCTAACGGAGTACGTCGTCAGACTCATGGATAATGATGCCACACAAGTCATCGCTGAGCACGAAAGCATCACCGTTGCCGATGATGTTTTTGATCGCTTTATAGGTGCGTGTGAAAAGGCGAAGCAGCCCAACAGTGCTTTGCTTGAAGCAGCAGCATTCACCAAAGATCAGGACATCAAGTGAGTTGGGCTAATGCGTTTATTGAATTAGATAAAGCGATACATGACCGATCGTCATTTGATTGTGGTGAAGCAAAGCTAAACAGCTTTCTTCAAACACAAGCCACCAAGCATATGGAAGTGGGAGTAAGTAGAACAATGCTACTCCCAGCCTCTGCCCCGCTTCCCAATGGCAAATATCCAATTTGCGCGTTCTACACAATAGCGCCTGGCGCTATTAGCAGAGAAACGCTGCCCAAGGCATTGGCAAAAAAACTTCCTTGCTACCCTGTACCTGTATTTCTTCTTGCACAGCTGGCTGTGCATTCGGAATATCATGGCCAAGGTTTGGGAAAAATTACCCTCATAAAGGCACTTGAATATTTATTTGAAGTCAATGCCCATATGAGAGCTTACGCAATTATCGTTGATTGTTTAAACGATGATGCAGAGCAGTTCTACCTAAAATTCGGCTTTGAAGCATTGTGTGAATACGATGGCAGAACACGGATGTTCATTCCAATGAAGACTGTAGCACAGCTATTTTCATAACGAGTTTACGTTGACTTAATCCCTGTCTGGGGGTAGCAAAAAATATTGAAAAATCACGTGATCGTTACCCTGAGGATTGGGAATATATTGCGATCCGGGATTATTGCTAGGGTTACACAAACAAAAACAATCAAAAGCCGTGGCAGGCATTAGCAATCTCTTTGGATATCTCGTACCACACATCATTCAGACTTGGTGATGTCATTCAGCTTCAAATCACTCCGACAAACATGAGCAAGGATTAAATGCTCAATTGGCGCTTAGCCACGTCGACCCAGGACAAACTGCAGCCTATATAAGAAGTCGTAAAGGCCGCAGGATCGGCACTCTGAAGACAAGAATTGTAGGAATCGACCCGGATTTTGTAGAAGTGGGTAAAAAGAATAACCCGTAAGTCATTGAAAATATGGTCGGGGCGAGAGGATTTGAACCTCCGACCACCTGCACCCCATGCAGGTGCGCTACCAGGCTGCGCTACGCCCCGAAACAGTCATCTTATGTAGACTGAACCGCTATTGCAGCGATTCAGAGCGGCGTATTCTACTTCAGCCGGACTCAGATAGGAAACGGTTTTTTCTGCGGATTTAACGCTTGAGAAGTTCGAGCAGATCTTCCAGTTCGCTGGCCATTTGGCGGATGATCTGCTTGCTGTGATTGACGTCTTCTTTTGCCTCGCCACCATCCAGCTTCTGGCGCGCGCCACCAATGGTAAAACCGTGTTCATAGAGCAGGCTGCGAATCTGACGAATCATGAGCACGTCATGACGCTGGTAATAACGACGATTACCACGGCGCTTGACGGGCTTCAGTTGAGGAAACTCTTGCTCCCAATAACGCAACACATGGGGCTTGACCCCACACAGCTCACTGACTTCGCCGATGGTAAAGTAGCGCTTGCCGGGGATCGTGGGTAATTCACTATTATTGGCGGCTTCCAGCATAGGCCTCTACTCTGGCCTTGAGCTTCTGGCCAGGTCTGAACGTCACGACACGGCGGGCAGAGATAGGGATTTCCTCGCCCGTCTTGGGATTGCGCCCGGGACGTTCATTTTTGCTTCGGAGATCAAAATTGCCGAACCCCGACAGCTTGACTTGCTGTCCGGTCTCCAGGGCATCCCTGATTTCCGCGAAGAAGAGTTCGACGATTTCCTTGGCCTCGCGCTTATTGAGACCCAGTTCTTCATAGAGCCTTTCGGCCATGTCCGCTTTGGTTAACGCCATACACCTTAATCTCTCATTATTCTCGCAGCGTTGCGCCCAGCTTGCCGGTCAGCGCCGACAATATCCGTGACAAGGCACGGTCAATATCACCGTCCTCGAGTGTGCGCGACTGATCCTGGAACGTCAAGCCGAATGCAATACTTTTTCTTCCTGAATCAATGCCTTCGCCTTCATATACGTCAAACAGGTGGAAGTTCTTGAGGGTCGGATCGGCATTCTCTCGAACCACTGCCTCTAACTCCGCGGCCGTAATCTCGCGGTCGATAAGCAGGGCCAGATCACGACGGATGGCGGGGTAACGAGAGACTGGCGTGAAATGCGGAACCGCCGCCTGATCGAAGCACGATAGGCGCAGTTCAAATACAAAGGCGCGCTGATTGATGCCGATTTCCTTCTCGATAGCGGGATGGATCGCGCCGATCCAGCCGACTTCCCGCCCGTCGCGCAGGATCCGCGCCGACTGCCCGGGATGCAGCGCCGAGTGCGATTCCGACACAAAGCGGAAGTCACCAGACTCGCCCGTGGTGGCCAGCAAGGCCTCCAGGTCACCCTTGAGGTCGTAAAAATCGACGCTGCGCGTGGGCTCGCCCCATTGCTCCGGATACAGCGGCCCGGAGATGAGCCCGGCGATACATCTTTCCTGTGATAATTCATCGCCTTGGCGCACAAACCTCAAGCCAGTCTCGAATAATCTGGCGCTGCTCTGCTGACGGTTGAGGTTGTAGGCCAGGGTCTTGATCAGGCCCGGCCAGAGGCTGGTCCGCATCACCGACATGTCTTCGGAGATCGGATTGGCAAGGCGCACCGGGTTTGTATGGGGGTCCAGCACCTTGAGCAGGCCCGGTTCGACGAAGCTGTAGGTAATGGCCTCCTGATAGCCGCGGTCGACCAGAATCTGCTGCAGACGCGTCACCGGTACCCGACCCTCGGGCTGCGGCTGCATAATGGCGCTGGCCTGCGGACGGCTGCTGGGTAGCGATTCGTAACCGTGGATGCGGGCGATCTCCTCGATCAGATCCACCTCGATTTCCATGTCGAATCGGAAGCTGGGCGGTAGCACATCCCAGCCCTCCTCCGCGGCTGTCAGAGTCATGCCCAGGCGCTCGAGGATATCCTCTACTTCCGTATCCTCTACCTCCGTGCCAAGGATGCGGCGGATGCGCTGGCGACGCAGCAGGATCGTGGACCGCTGCGGCAGATGTTCTGCATGCACGACCTCGACCACCGGGCCAGCCTGACCACCGACGATCTTCAGCAGTAGTTCCGCCGCCCGCTCCAGCGCCTTGCGCTGCAGCTGCGGGTCGACACCACGCTCAAAACGGTGTGAGGAGTCCGTATGCAGGCCATGGCTACGGGCACGTCCGGCCACGCACAGCGGATTGAAGAAGGCGCTTTCGAGAAAGATGTTGCACGTTGCATCGCCAACGGCGGAACCCTGTCCACCCATGATGCCGGCCAGGGCCTGCGGGCCACGGGCATCGGCGATGACCAGGGTGCCGGCCTCGAGGCTGATCTCCTGCCCGTCCAGCAGGGTGATCTTCTCTCCGGCCGTGACATGACGTACGCTCAGCCCACCGTCGAGGCGGTCGAGGTCGAAGGCATGCATAGGCTGGCCCAGTTCGAGCAGCACGAAGTTGGTGGTATCAACCACCGGCCCCAGGCTGCGCAGGCCGCTGCGGCGCAGGGCTTCCTGCATCCACAGGGGCGTCACCGCCGCCGGGTCAATGCCCTCGATAACGCGCCCCGCATAACGAGGACAATCTTCGCCCGCCTCAACCTGCAAGGGAAAAGTCGTCTCCACGGTCGCCTCTATCGTGGACACAAGCTTGGGCGTGACCTCGGTACGGGCAACCACGCCGACTTCACGCGCCACGCCGGCGATGCTCAGGCAATCGCCACGGTTGGGCGTCAGGCCCAGCTCGATGGTGTTGTCATCGAGATGCAGGTAGTTACGGATGTCGGTGCCCACAGGGGCATCGGCCGGCAAGGCCATCAGGCCATCGGCAGTCTCGGCCAGACCCAGCTCGGCCTCGGAACAGAGCATGCCGAAGGACGGCACACCACGCAGCTTGGCCTTTTTGATCTTCATGCCACCCGGTAGACGGGCACCGACCAGGGCCACCGGCGCCCTCATACCCACGGCGACGTTGCTGGCGCCGCAGACGATCTGCAGTAGCTCATCCTGGCCGACATCGACGCTGCAGACATTGAGCTTGTCGGCATCGGGATGCGGCTCGATGGCCGTCACCTGCCCCACCACGGTATCGGTGAAGTCACCGGCAACGGGCTCAACGGCCTCCACCTCCAGCCCGGCCAGGGTCAGCAGGTGGGCCAGCTCATCGGTGCTGATGTCCGGGTTCGCCCATTCACGGAGCCAATGTTCACTGAACTTCATCTCTTTAGTTTCCCTGGTCCGGTCTGGCCGGAACATTTCATGTTTCAGTCCGCTAATACACGCAAATTAACGCAAATAATAGTGTAACGACTCAGCTCGTTACAGGGTCATGGAATTCACACGATGCAGACTATCCACATTGTGCGCACAGCGCACACTACACCTGCCCGTAGTGTGCGCCGTGCGCACGATGCCCCCTGGCCGTTCAATGACGGAAAGACATGGGATCCTGGCACACTCACTCATGCCTTTCCTCCCGGCTTTCATTTCATCAACGCATTCTCTGTGTTCACTGTTCAGAGCACTTTGCGTGCATTCGCGTTCATTTGCCGATAATCCATCCCTAACGAAACTGTCGCAGGAAGCGCAGATCATTTTCGAAAAACAGGCGCAGGTCATTGACGCCGTAGCGCAACATGGCCAGTCGTTCGACACCCATGCCAAAGGCAAAGCCGGTGTATTTTTCGTTATTGATATCGACGTGCTCAAATACCTTGGGATGCACCATGCCGCAACCCAGCACCTCCAGCCAGCCGGTGTGGCTGCATACGCGGCAACCCTTGCCGGCGCACATCACACACTCGATGTCGGCCTCGGCGGAAGGCTCGGTGAAGGGAAAGTAAGATGGCCGGAAACGCACCTTCAGGTCTTGCTCGAAAAAGTTGCGCAGAAAATCGTCAAGAATGCCCTTGAGGTCAGCAAAGGTGACATTCTCGTCCACCAGCAGACCTTCGATCTGATGAAACATGGGCGTGTGAGTCAGATCGGAATCGCAGCGATAGACGCGGCCCGGGGCGATGATGCGCAGCGGCGGCTGGCGCTCCTGCATGACACGGATCTGCACCGGCGAGGTGTGGGTGCGCAGCACGGTGTGTTCATCGAAGTAGAAGGTATCGTGCATGGCGCGCGCCGGATGGGATTGCGGAATATTCAGCGCCTCGAAGTTGTGATAATCGTCTTCGATCTCCGGCCCTTCAGCAACTTCAAAGCCGAGTTGCGAGAACAGGCTTTCGATGCGTTGCAGAGTGCGCGTAACGGGATGTAATCCGCCATTCTGCTGCCCACGCCCCGGCAGGGTGACGTCGATGGCCTCGGCGTTGAGCTTGGCCTCCAGCGCCGCCTGCTGGAGGATTTCGCGGCGGCCCTCGATCATCTGCTGTACGGCCTGCTTCGCCGTATTAATGACCTTGCCCGCCTCGCGGCGCTCCTCATGGGGCAATTTGCCCAGCGACTGCATCTGCACCGTCACTTCACCCTTCTTGCCCAGGTAGCGCACCCGCACCTGATCCAGCTGCGCCAGATCTTCGGCACTGCGCACGGCCTCGGCGGCCTGCTGGACGAGTTCATCCAGCTGTTTCTGCAAATCGTTCTGCACCTTGCATTCCCCACGGCCGGACGACGACGCGCCCGGATTGAAAAACGAGAAAAGGGGAAAGGTATAAGCCTTTCCCCTCTTTAAACTTTAACCTGAAGCCATGGATTCAGGTTTAATTCAACAGTGCAGCCCGCATACCAGGCTGCGTTGTTGACCCGGCCTTAAGCTGCGAGGCTGGCTTTGGCTTTTTCGGCCAGCTGGGCGAAGGCGCCCTTATCGTGCACGGCCAGATCGGCCAGCACCTTGCGATCGATCTCGATGGTCGCTTTCTTCAGGCCATCGATCATGCGGCTGTAGGACAGGCCGCACTCACGCGCGGCGGCGTTGATGCGGGCGATCCACAGCGCGCGGAACTGGCGCTTGCGCTGACGACGGTCACGGTAAGCGTACTGACCGGCCTTGGTGACGGCCTGCACCGCCACGCGATAGACGTTCTTGCGACGGCCGCTGTAACCCTTGGCCTTTGCAATGACCTTTTTGTGTTTGGCGCGCGCCTGCACACCACGTTTGACTCTTGCCATGATTCTTTACCTTTGAGTTGAGCGGTCGGTTAAATGTACGGAAGCATACGGTTGATCATGCGAACGTCCGAATCATGAACCATGTTCGGCGAACGCAGCTGACGCTTACGCTTGGTGCTCTTCTTGGTAAGAATATGGCGGCGGTGCGACTGGTTACGCTTGAGTCCGCCGGACGCTGTGCGTTTGAAACGCTTGGCGGCGCCACGGTTGGTTTTCATCTTAGGCATGGTAAAACTCCGCATTTGATTGGGACCCACATCAATGACAGTGCATCCCCGGATTTAAAAACACGCATTTTCGACTGGCGATCCAGGCGGCCTAATGCCCGATCGACAGCAGCGTGATGGGGTACTAACTCTTTTTGGGCGCCACAACCATGACCATCAGACGACCTTCCATCCTCGGACGTTGTTCAACGTTACCGATTTCTTTCAGATCTTCCTCGACCCGCTGCAACAGCTTGAGGCCGAGTTCCTGATGGGCCATTTCGCGCCCACGAAAACGCAAGGTAACCTTTACCCGGTCTCCGTTATTGAGGAAACGTGTCAGGTTGCGTAGTTTGACCTGATAGTCTCCGATGTCCGTTCCTGGACGAAACTTGATTTCCTTAACTTGAACCTGCTTCTGCTTCTTCTTTGCTGCATGGCGTTTCTTGTTCTCTTCGAACAGAAATTTGCCGTAATCCATAATGCGGCAAACAGGAGGTGCTGCATTCGGTACAATCTCAACGAGATCCAGATCCGCCTCGCTGGCGGCCTGCTGTGCTTCCTCAAGCGACACGACGCCGACCTGTTCACTGTCCGCGCCGATGAGGCGGACTTGAGGCGCCGTGATACTCTCGTTCAGGCGCACTTTCTTTTCTTGAGCGATGCTTCAATCCTCCAAAACACGTTGGCCGCGACTCGCGATCTCGCCGGAGAGGCCCTCGATGAACCGGTCTAGGCTCATGCTGCCGAGGTCTTTCCCACTACGCGTGCGCACGGCCACGGTATGATTTTCCACTTCCTTATCGCCGACGATCAGCTGATAAGGGATCTTCTGTAAAGTGTGCTCGCGGATTTTAAAGCCGATCTTCTCATTTCTCAAGTCCGAAATGGCCCTGAAACCCTGATTCCGCATGCCTTTTTCAACTTCTTGCGCATATTCGGCGTGTTTATCGGTAATCGGCATCACCACGGTCTGCACCGGCGCCAGCCAAACCGGGAAGGCACCGGCGTATTCTTCGATGAGAATACCGATGAATCGCTCCAGCGAACCGAGGATCGCACGATGCAACATCACCGGTACCTGCTTACTACCGTCCTCGGCGATATAGTGTGCGTCCAGCCGGCCTGGCGTGGAGAAATCGACCTGAATCGTGCCACACTGCCAGATACGGCCGAGACAGTCCTTGAGGGAAAATTCGATCTTCGGTCCGTAGAAGGCGCCCTCGCCCGGCTGCAAATCCCAGTCGAGTTTTTTGTCATTGAGCGCCCGTTCCAGGGCATGTTCGGCCTTGTCCCAGACCTCATCGGCGCCCACACGCTGTTCAGGACGGGTCGACAGCTTGATCAGCACGTCGTCGAAGCCGAAGTCCTTGTAGACGCTGAACAGCAGGTCGATAAAGCCGGAGACCTCACCCTGGATCTGCGCCTCGGTACAAAAGATGTGCGCGTCATCCTGGGTAAAACTACGCACACGCATTAAACCATGCAGGGTACCGGAAGGCTCGTTGCGGTGACAGGAGCCGAACTCGGCCATGCGCAGTGGCAAATCACGATAACTCTTCAGGCCCTGATTATAAATCTGCACATGGCAGGGGCAGTTCATGGGCTTGATGGCATACACCCGGTTTTCCGACTCCGTGGTAAACATGTCGTCACGGAACTTCTCCCAGTGACCGGACTTCTCCCACAGGGAGCGATCCACCAGTTTGGGCGTGTTCACCTCCTGGTAGCCGTTCTCCCACAATATCCGGCGCACGTACTGTTCCACCTCCTGGTAGACGATCCAGCCGTGGCTGTGCCAGAACACCATGCCCGGCGCCTCTTCCTGGGTGTGGAACAGGTCGAGCTGACGACCGAGGCGGCGATGGTCGCGCTTCTCGGCCTCTTCGAGGCGATGCAGATAGGCCTTGAGATCCTTTTTGTTGGCCCAGGCCGTGCCGTAAATGCGTTGCAGCATCTCGTTGTCGGAATTACCGCGCCAGTAAGCGCCGGCCAGTTTCATCAGCTTGAAGGACTTGAGTTTGCCGGTGGACGGCACATGCGGCCCGCGGCAGAGGTCGATGAAGTCGCCCTGCTTATAAAGAGAGAGGGTTTCGCCTACCGGGATGGCTTCAATGAGTTCCGCCTTGTAGGCCTCGCCCATGCCGGAAAAAAACTGGATGGCCTCCTCGCGCGGCATTTCGCTACGCTCCACTGGGATGTCCTGCTTCGCCAGCTCCTTCATGCGCTTTTCGATGGCAGCCATATCGTCCGGGCTGAAACCCGGTTCGTAGGCGAAGTCGTAATAGAAGCCATCATCGATGACCGGGCCGATAGTGACCTGCGCCTCAGGGAACAGCTGCTTGACGGCCTGCGCCAGCAGATGCGCCGTGGAGTGACGAATGATCTCCAGACCCTCGTCGTCGCGCTCGGTGATCAGTGACAGTTCGGCGTCGTCTTCGATCCGATAAGAGGTGTCGACCAGTGTGCCGTTGACCTTGCCGGCCAGGGCGGCCTTGGCCAGTCCGGAACCGATGTTGGCGGCGACGTCATACACCGTGACGGGATGGTCAAATTCGCGCTTGGAACCATCAGGAAGCGTAACAATAGGCATAAAATCGTTCTCCAGTGGTGATCACTACGAGAGACCACATGGTAAAAAAGAAATGGGTATTTGATGAAACACCACAGGCGCGACACCACAACGGATGCGCAACTCTATAGAGCAGAAGGCGGCAAGTCAAAACCTTACACAGGAATTAAGGGACTTCCAATGCCATTAAGTTAAGCCTAACGTCCGGCTTGTTGTCGGTTGGCGGTGAGCCTGCGAACCCCAACGAAATCAACAATGTTGGGGTTCCTGCGTCATCGCCAATCGACAAAACAGTCGTGATTTTGTTAGCTTAATGGCATTCATTGAGGGGGGAGGTTTCTATTATCAGTCCTCCGCCCAATGTGAGCGCTACGGACGCTCGATGGGTAGTGACTCGTGCGACCAGCCGATCATACCGCCGCGCAGATTGTAGACATCGTCATAGCCCTGCTGCTGCAGAAACTGGCAGGCCTGCGCAGAGCGTGCGCCGCTACGGCAGATGATGACCAGCCTCTGTTCCCGGTCGAGCTCGCTCATGCGAGCCGGCAAGGTCGCCAGCGGAATAGGCTTTGCAGTGGGAATTGTGCCCTGGGCAATTTCAACCATTTCCCGGACATCGATAATGCGGCAGGTATCCGCCTCATCTTTCAACCATTGATCGAGTTCCGGGGCGTTGATTTCTTTCACATTGCCAACAAACATAGCCACTCCAACGTGTTGATAATCCGACCATTATATTAGAAGGCGCTAATACTGTAAAGTGTGTGCCCGGAGACAGAAGCAATCTCCGTCTCCATTGATCACCGCCAGCGATAGACAGCCTGAACCCTGTTACCGCAGCCCTGGAAAATCACTTCATCACAGATGGAGCGCAACAACTGAATACCACGGCCGGCGTGTCCAAGGTTTTCCGTCAGCGGTAGCAGTGCGGAATCAACATCAAATCCATCCCCGGTATCTTCAACGGTTATCGTAAGCCGACCGCCCCCCGCATCGGGCTGGTGGCGAATATCAATACGGATCTCGCCCTCACTCAAAACCGCCAGCCTTTGTTCGCGCGCCTGATAATATTCGACAAAACCACTGGCATTCGCCTTGAGCGAAGAATCCAGTTTCAGCAGACCATGCTCGAGCGCGTTGGAATATAACTCAGAGAACACCGTGTAGAGCTGCTGGCGCTGGCCGCGGAAACCCTGCAAATCCATCAGCGTCTGAATCAGCAATGGCAGTGGGTCCAGGACTTTCAGCAGGTCGGCTGTCAGGGTAAGCGTCAGTCCCCAAGACGAAGGGGCGGCAGAAAGGCGTCCCCGCCCCCCCTCTTCCTCTTCTATGGTACCCGCGCGCTGCTCCAGTAATGACTGGTCATAACAGATTTCCAGCAGTGTCACGTCATCTTGTTGGAGGCTGCCTGCCTGAAAATCAGACAGACGCTCGAGAATGGTATCAAACAGCGCTTGTGGCGCCAGCCCGGCCTCGAACAAGGCATTGAAACGATCCCGGCCAAACATTTCCCCCTGCCGGTTCTGCGTCTCCAGCACCCCGTCCGAGCAGATATAGATTCGATCCCCTTGCTGGATTCCCACCACCTCCACACGACGGCTAAAGCTTTCGCCATCAATAATGCCCAGCGGTAGATGCTGAGAGGGGATGCGCTGGCTAATTGCCAGCTGCCTTGCAGCATAAACCACCAGCGGTGGCAACCCGCCATTCCACACGGTGAGTGTATGTGTGGTCGTATCGATATCGATCAGGCAGGCAGCCAGGAACATGTCCACGGGCAGAATGGTTTTCAGCCGGGTGTTTATCTCGGTAACGATTTCGGCGATCGAATAGCCCTTGGCGGTCATGCCGTAAAAAATGCTGGAAACCGGCAACGCACCCGTGGCGGCGGCAAGGCCATGGCCGGTAAAGTCACCGAGAATGACGTGCACCCCACCGGAAGGCTTGGGCGCAGCCAGCAGGATATCACCGGAAAACAGCGACATCGGGGACAGCAGATACTTGATGTTAGGCTGGTCCAGCGAGCCCGTGTGAATAATATTGGCGAACAGGCGCTTCGCCATCTGCCGCTCACGTTCGAGGCGCTTCTGATGCAGGATCAGCTCATTGCGCTGCTGGCGTACGGTGCTGTACAGCTCACGGATGCGCATCAGGGCATTGATACGTGTCTGCAACTGGATGCGGTTGTAGGGTTTGGCGAGAAAATCATCGCCACCGGCCTCGACGCTCTTGACCATGCTGTCGATGTCCGAGTTGGCGGTAAGGAAGATTACCGGTACAAAAACATCGCCACTCATGGCCTTGATCAGCTCTGTGGCCTGATAGCCGTCCAGCTCCGGCATGCGGATATCCATCAGCACCAGATCCGGACGCTCCCGCTCGAAAACCTCCACGGCTTCACGGCCGTCTTCGGCGTGAATAACGTCATAGCCCTCCTTGCGCAGGATGGCTTCGAGTAGCAACCGATTGGTCACATCGTCATCGGCCACCAGCACAGTCAGGGTATTTTCGCTCATCCGTATACCTTGGGCTGTGGGATAAAATCAGGCGATCTTGAACAGGCTCTGGAAGTTGGCGACGGTCAGAATATTGCTGATATCGTCCGAGCTGCTGCTGATCGTGATGTTTGCGCTGTTGCCGCCCAGATGCTCGCGCATCATCAACAGCATGCCCAGGGCGGAACTGTCCATGTAGCTCGCTTTGCTCATATCGATGGTAAAGCTGACGCCATCTTCCGGGCCGGTGCTGTGATAGCAATTACGAAATTCATTTTGCACGGCAAAGTCGAACCGTCCACTGATATTGATGGTGATATCTTTGCCGTCTGCGGAAACTGTCGAGGTGACAGGCATATGTCTGAGTCTCCCATAATCCGTTGGTCGACCTTGCCCCGCGAGGAGGCAAGGAATTTGGGAGTAGTATGCCCTGTAACACCTAATCCTTGAAGGCCTCCACCTCAATATCCATACTAACCTCATCACCGATGCCCGGCAGGCCATAGTTCATGCCGAAATCGGAACGCTTGAAGCGGGTCGTGGCATTGAAACCACACACCTGCTTCTTGTTGAACGGATGCGTCCCACAGTTGATGCGGGGTACATCCAGGGTCACGCTGCGCGTCACACCCATGATGGTCAAATCACCCGTCACCGAGGCGCCATCGCCCACATACTTTACCGTGCTCGACTTGAAGGTGATCTGCGGAAACTCTATGACATTGAAGAAATCCGGCGAACGCAGATGATCATCGCGCTTGCCATGGCCGGTATCGATGGAAGCTGCATCGATGACGATATCCACCGATCCGCTGCCCTTGGCGTGATCCATACTCATGCGCCCGGTAGTCTTGCCGAAACGCCCATGCATCGTGGAAAAACCGAGATGGTCGATCTTGAAGTTCGGGTAGGTGTGCGAGGGATCGATGGTGTAACTGTCGGCTGCGGCCACTACCGGCAATCCCGACAGGGCCAGCACGATGACCGTAGTCTTCAGGGTATTTGAAAGCAAAATATGCATTATTGCGCTCCTCCTTGGAGATCGTTGATGAACTGTTTTTGAACTTTTTAAACCATGTAAATCAATAACCAGAGCTGCCGGCGCCCGCCGACTGCCATGTCAGATAAATCGCACCGGCCGATAGTGGCAGGGTCAACAGCCCAGCGATGACAACACGCAGCCAGGCGGAGCGCTGTGCCGCAAAAGGCATCAGTGCCAGTAACGGCGACAGGGCCAGCAAAGGCAGCGCCATGACCGGCAGGCGGGCATAAACACTGGCCGCCGCCCCCAGCAGGGCCAGTGGCACGGCCACCGCCATGGCACCGGCAAGGCCGAAACAGGCGTCACTGCCACCCAGCCCGGGACGCCACAGCCGCACCACCGTCAGGCCAGCAACGGCGGCCGCCAGGGCAAAGGCCAGCTGACCATACAGCGCCGATGCCGCCATGATCACCACCACCCCCGTGGCCACAGCAAAACCCAGCGCCGCACCGGCAAGACGTGCGCAGCACTGGCCCAAGCGGGCAAAGGCCAGCAGCACCACCGACACATACAGTGCCAGCCCAGCACCCAGCAACACGGCATCACCCGGCTCCCGACGCAGCAACACCGGCCACAGTACCCACAGCAAGGCAAGGACAGCCGCCAGAATGACGACCCCCACCTTCATCTGCCGGCGCAACGACGCAACATCCAGCGCCAGCGCCAGTATCGGCAGGCCCAGGCCGGCGACAACCATCTTGCGGGTGGAGGTCAGAGGCGTCAGCGCCGGGCCGATAATCAGCAATACCGCCAGCAACAGCCCGCCGACGATGGCCAGACCCTGCCAGCGGGCAGGTGCGCGCAACAGGGCCACGGCCAGCACAAGGCTCGCCACAAAGGGCGCCAGGCCCGACTGCACCGGAGGTTGGGCAAAGAATGACTCCATTCACGCTCCCTGAAGCTTTCGCACTTGCGTTGGCCGTCATGAAACCTCTGATGAATTCATCAGGGGTTCCTTAAGTTGGCCGCAAATACCCCGGCTCGTCAATAGGTTATTAGGCTGGTCGGAAATTATTTTTATCGTACAAACCCGCCATTATCTGTTAGAAATGACAAAGTTCGGTTCTGCGGGTGAATCGGCCGGTGGTTCCACCACAGCAGACTTCAGCCACATCTCGAAACTGACGCTATATTGGAATAAAGGGATCCACACATCGGTGAGTACTCGCACCGAGGCAACACAGACATGAAGGTCGACGGACAAAAAACACTCATTCGCGCGATCACCCTGATCGCCCTGATCGCTCCCGTGGCAAACCACGCCCTGGTGCGCGATACGCAGCCCGGACAGACGGCAATACTGCCGCCCGCCCTGAGCGAAGGCGCGGAATCCCGCGCCGATATGTTGTCGCGGGTACTCGACTACCGCGCCGACGAACGCGGCGCACAGCGTGCCCTGTACCAGCAGGCCGAACAGGCCCTGGGGCAGCGCCAGCTGACACAATTCCATGAACTGCTGCCCCGACTCACGGACTATCCCCTCTATCCCTATCTACAATATCAGGACCTCAAACAGCGCCTGCACCGTGCCAGCCGCCGTGAAATCGACCAGTTTCTTGACCGCTACACCACACTGCCCATCGCCAACAGCCTGCGTCGCAAGGTACTCAGGCGCGCCGCGAAGCGGCAGGATTGGCAAGGCTACCTGCACTACTACCGCCCCACGCAAAATGTGACCCTGCAATGTCACTACCTCGCGGCACGCCTGTACAACGGCGAAACCCAGAGCGTCTATGCGGATATCCAGCAGCTGTGGCTCAGCGCCCGATCCCGCCCCAACGAGTGTGACGGCGTCTTCGCACAATGGCGCGACGCCGGACAGCTCAGTGATGAACTGCTCTGGCAACGCATTGAACTGACGCTGGGACAGGGACGACGCCAGCTTGCCGGCTATCTCGCCCGGCAGTTACCGGCCCGGGATCGCCACTGGGCGCAGCTCTGGATCGGTCTGCATCGTTACCCCGACCAGCTCCCTCGGCGCTACAAGGCACTACTGAAACCCCACCCCAAGGCAAGATCGATCTTCATCGATACCCTGCAACGCCTGATACGGCGCGACCCACAAAAAGCGATCGAGTTTTGGCAGACCCATACGGCAGAATTCAGCCCCCGAATCTCCCTCAACGAGGCCGAACAGGCAACCCTCTACCGCCGTTTCGCCATGGCCCTGGCCCTGCGCCACCAACCCAATGCCGAAGCCTGGTTCAGACGCATCCCCGCCAGCCATCAAACCGACTCATCACGTAGCTGGCGGGTACGGGCCGCCATACGCAATAAACACTGGCAAACCGTACGCCACGCCATCAACGCCATGCCGGAAAAACAGCAACAGACCGACCGCTGGCGCTACTGGGAGGCCCGCGCCCTGGCGGAACTGGGCCAGGAAAAAGAGGCAAAAGCGCTACTGGGTGAACTGGCCGGGCGGCGCAACTATTACGGCTTCCTGGCCGCAGATCGCCTGTCACTACCCTATCCCCTGCAGACCCAACCCTATCAGCCCAGCGCTGCGGAATTGTTCACGCTGCAGGAACAGCCGGACATTCGCCGCACCGCTGAGCTTTACAAACTGGGGCGACTTCTCGAAGCCCGCCGCGAATGGCGCATCGCCATGCAAAAGCTGGACGAAACCCACCGCCAACAGGCCGCCAAACTGGCCCAACTGTGGAACTGGAACGGGCAGTCTATCCTCACCATGGCCAGCACCTCTCACCGCAACGACCTGGAGCTGCGTTTCCCACTGCTGTTCAGGGAGGAGGTACTTGCCCTGTCGGAAACCAAAGGCCTGGAAGCGGCCTGGACTTACGGCGTGATACGCCGTGAAAGCGCCTTCATCATAGATGCCCGCTCCTCCCGCGGGGCAACGGGGCTGATGCAGCTAATGCCGGCCACCGCCAAGCGCATCTCACGCAGCCTGAATGTCCGTTATCGCGGCCGCAGCACTCTGCTGCAGCCGGAAACCAACCTCAAGCTGGGCACCGGCTATCTGGCCAAGATGATGACGCGCTTCGACAATCAGACCGTGCTGGCCACGGCGGCCTACAATGCCGGCCCCCGGCGGGTGAAAAAATGGCTGCCGGGAGAAACGGCAATGGACGCCGACCGCTGGATCGAAACCATCCCCTACAAGGAAACCCGTGAGTACGTTAGCAATGTCCTTGCCTACACCATTATCTATGCCGACCTTCTGGGTCAGCAGAACGTGCGTCTTGGCGCACATATGGAGCCGGTGCAAGGGCAGTAGTAACCCCTCCCGCAATTGTCTTAAACCGCACATAAAATTCGCCCCAGCCGAGTGTTGAAGTCGCACAGGTCGCATTTGTGGATCTCGGGCTTGAATCCAACAAGAATCTTGTTCATGCGATACAGGCAAGTCGCGCAACACTCCCCGCCCGCAAAGAACCTCTGATCAGCACCCTGCCCATTATCCCCAAGCAGCCCGCCGTTGCGCCAACACGCTGATTCCATTCAGGCCTGTTATAAAACCCCAGCAATAAAGCGCCAGCGGCGGAACATCTGTTGAGTTTCACCATCGTATATGAGAGAGCGCGGGGGAACCCGACGAAAAAACCCGGCTTCATTTATCTGGAAATAGCGAAAAAACACGATAAATGTAACCAGGGTAGCAGCGGGAAGCATCTATCTGTATTTAACTCCGTCATCCAGCATCAGATCAATTTATCTTTCACTGTAAAAATTTCGACATCCAATGAAAAAGGATTCAGGTCATGGCCAAAGCAAACCTCAATACTTTCCCTTCAACAGTCCGTAAAATCTCGAGGTCTTATCAGACATTTTCGAAAAGCAAAGATAAAAAACAGGAAAACACTCCTTACCACTCCGTTAATGGCATGACAGAGCACAGCCATCTTGTCGCAGAAGATACGCTCAGTGACTGGCGAAGGAAGAGCGCGATAACCACGCCGCCGGACTACCCCTCGGAACATCGTAGAGATCAACGCCAGGCTTCAAGACTGAATGTTCATGTGTATCGACATGGCAAAAAGCTTGGCGCAACCCGTAGCTGCGATATAAACGCAAAGGGCCTCGGCGTCGAATGCGGAAAACTGAATTTACATGAAGGTGAAGTTGTCGAGATTGACTTGCCCGAAAATTCGGTTCCTGACGGCATCGCGTCTCATGCCTGCTGTCTCGTGGTTCACACGGGGGAACAGTGTGGCCTCATGTTTCTTGACCTGGAAGATCGCTGATCGATATCTTTTACAATAATAGCAATCAACAAATCAACAGGAAGAGTTAGACAGACAACCGGAGGAGACAGAAATGGATGATCTATCTCGCATGGAGCCTGATCAAGCCCTTGCCGGCAAACGCATCCTTCAGCGGATACTGGCGGATTATAGCGGGCCGGTAGCCATTTATCTGTGGAATGGGGAACACGTGACGGGTGATGCTACAGCGCCATGCCGTCTGGAAATCAGACATCCCGCAGCCATGCGACAGATGCTGCTCCATCAGGCCATCGTGCCGCTGGGCGAGGCCTACCTGGCAGGAGATCTCGTCGTGGAAGGGAATATGGAGGCCCTGTTTGATCTGGTCGAATACCTGCGGCGCTATAAAGCCAAGTGGTCAGACCGGGTAAGCATCCTCAACCAGGCGCTACACCTCCCAACCCACGGACAGGGCTCTATTCCAGAGATAGCGCGCGCCGGCCGTGCTCTGCACCGAAATTCATCGGAGGCCATTGCCCGCCACTACGATGTCAGCAACGACTTCTATCGCCTATGGCTGGATCCGGAGATGGTCTATTCCTGCGCCTATTTCCGTGACACCGAACAAGGGTTGGCTGAGGCGCAAGAGGATAAACTTGACTATATTTGCCGCAAATTACATTTGCGTCCGGGGCAATCGCTACTCGATATCGGCTGTGGCTGGGGTGCGTTGGCAATATGGGCAACGCATCACTATGGTGTTCAGACGCACGGCATCACGCTCAGCAACAAGCAATACGAGTACGCCAAAGAACGGATACAGCGAGAGGGACTGGAGCAGCAGGTCACGATAGAGCTGCGCGACTACCGCGACCTGCCCGATGATACCCACTACGACCGCGTGGTCAGTGTGGGGATGTTCGAACACATCGGAATCGCGAATTTTCCCTGCTACTTCAAGACCGTAAGCCGCGTGCTCAAGCCTGATGGGCTGTTCCTAAATCATGGCATCACCAATGACACTGGCTGGCAGCGCACGTCGATAACCCGCTTCGTCAATCGCTACGTATTTCCCGATGGTGAACTAACACGCATCAGTGCGGTTTGCTCTGCGATGGAGGACGCTGGATTTGCCATTGTCGATGTGGAGAGTCTGCGACGTCATTATGTACTGACCCTGCGGCGCTGGATCGAGAGACTGGAGACACAGCGCGAGGAAGCCGTAAAGCTGGTGGGTAATTCGGCCTACTTGCTGTGGCGTCTGTATATGGCGGGTTCGGCCTATTACTTTGAGCAGGGCAGCCTGGACATCTACCAAGTGCTGGCCGGACACCGATACCAACCCTTGCCAACTCCCTTGCGACGCACAGACCTTTACCTTTAGGTGGAAGAGAAGAAAGTAGCCGCAGCTGTCAGCAGTCCGCCAACCTCCCACGCACCAATTCACGAAAAGAACCAAGAACAAAAAAAAGAGGGCCACTCATTCGAGCGGCCCTCCGGTTTGTAGTTACACATATGAATTTTAGTATTGCCCTGCTGCCTTGAACCTGATGTCCAGGTGGCAGCCCCCGAGATGCTTTAGGATTTCCAGACGAGTGGATATCACACCGCATCTACATTGTGGCCCCGAGCAGACTCTAGTTGGATCAAATGACATTTCAGGGCAACACTTAATCTTGATATTAGTCAATTTTTGGGTGACTGCAAGCAATATTTTGCGATTATCATATAAGTTCTGATTATCAAAAGACATTTAGTCTTCACCCCGATATTTACAGTCTTTTTTGCTATATCACTCACAAATATAGATTCATCCGGATCGTAGATTTTCCAAGTTTTTATATACTCTAAACACTACTTCAAGTGTAATCGCCAAGTCACTCAATACGCAGTTAATTTCACTGCTATCCTGTTAACAAAATCTTGCTGTGGTACAGTCGGCCAATATGCGGAGCAAGACGCTCGGTTAATGCTATTGGAGACAGGGGTTTGAGTAACCGCTCCCGTCAAGGCCCGCCCCGCGGGGCGCTTTGGCTATTCCGGATAACGGGTCAAGCCCGGCAGAATGAGGTGAAGTTAACGGGGCACCATTAAGTTCACTGATAACTCACAATTGCGAAACTATCTCTTCCAGCCGCTTTGGTGAAACGGGCTGCGAGGTCTTCAGTCCCTGCGCAAAAACTGAAACACGATACTCCTCCAGCATCCAGCGCAATTGAATCAGAACAGGATGTGTTTTTTCCTTGTGTTCCAGCTTGTTCTGATAAAGAGCAAGAAATGGCTTTAACTTTGCCATCCGTTCTTTGTCGGCCGCCGGTGTCTGCTGCAATTTTTCAATACGCTGCTCCACCGCACGCAGAAAGCGTGGCAGATGTTGCAACCATTCGAAGGATGTGTCGGTCAGAAAGTCAGGATAAATCAATGCCGCGAGCTGTTGTTGAATGTCCTTCACCGCATCCATGGCCTGAATGGGCAGCTGACCGCGCAGCCGTTTTTGTACCAGGTGATGGCGGGCAATAATGTCGCTGGCCAGTTGCCCCACCGTGTTTGCCACGGCCATCAGTTCGGATTGCCGGGCTTCGACAAGGGCCTCGAAATCCGACTGGCTGCGTACCCCATGACCGCTAGGAAAGAAGCAGCGGTCGATGATCAGCGCCTGCAGGTCATCTTTCAGTGCATCGCAATGGTCGACGCCCACGTATTGCAGACAGAGCGTGTCGATGCCCGGCAGGTTGCGGCGCAGGTATCTGCAGGGTTTGGGCAGGGTCAGGGCCACCAGCGCGCGCAGGCCGGCACGGTGAGACGCGGCGGCGCGCGCCTCGGCGTCGAAAAGCTGGATGGCCAAGCTGCCATCGGCCTGCACGGCCAGTGCGGGAAAGGCGCGAAAACGACTGCCGGCACGCTCAATTTCGACGAATTCCGGCAGATCACCGAAGTCCCAGCGGGTGATATCACTACGCTCCCAGTGGTGCTTGTCCAGCGTTTGCGCAAAATCATCGCTGGCGTGCTCACCGAACTGTGTTTGTAACGCAGCCAGATCACGACTGTGGCCGATGCACTTGCCACCCACGTCGATAACCTCGTAGCGCATGCACAGGTGGTCGGGCAGCGCTGCCGTAGGCCAGACGTCTGCCGGCACATCGACGCCGTGATGCCGCTTCAGCAGTCCTTCGAGGGCGTTCAGCAGACTGCCCTCGGGCGGCGCCTCGGACAGCCGGCGCACCAGCGACCGGGCCGTATCCGGCACCGGCACCAACGCCTTGCGGATCGGCTTGGGTAGGCCCTTCAGCAATGCGGTGACACGTTCCATCAGCAGCCCCGGCACCAGCCATTCGAAACACTCGGGATCAAGCTGATTGAGTGCCCCCAGGGGCACCAGCGCACTGACACCATCGTCCTCGCCACCCGGATTAAAACCATAGCGCAGGTGTAGGCGTACGCCGTTGACGCTCATTTCACCGGGATAATCACTGTCACCGAGGCCGGCGCGCTGCGGATGAATGACCAGCTCACGCGGCAGCTCGAGCAGATCCGGCTCAGCGGCCTCGGCCTGTTTGCGCCACTTCTCAAACAGCGGACCGCTGTGGATGTGTGCGGGCAGGCGTTGATCGAAGAAAGCAAACAGCTGCGCCTCATCAGCCAGCACGTCACGCCGACGGCCACGTGCCTCGATATCCTCCGCCTCGCGGATCAGGGCCTGGTTATGGCGCATAAACTCGGGCTCATCGCCCTTCTGTCCACGACGGGTAGTGGGTCGATAGTTGCCGGCGATTAATGCCTCACGAATAAATATCTCACGCGCCACCGGGGTGTCGACGGGACCGAAATGCACCCGCTTGCCCGACTGGATCAGCAGCCCGTACAGGGTCACCGTCTCCAGCGCCGTGACCTGTGAACGCCGCACGTCCCAGCGTGGCTCCGTATAGCTGCGCTTGACCAGATGCCTGGCCTGCGACTCGATCCACTCCGGATCGATACGGGCAATGCCGCGTGCATAGAGCCGACTGGTCTCGACGACCTCCGCCGCCATCATCCACTTGGGGCGTTTCTTCGCCACCGCAGAGCCGGGAAAGAGATAGAACACCGAATTACGCGCACCCTGGTATTTCTGCGGGCCTTTGCGCGGCCGGGAGGTACGGCCCTTGACTGCGGTAGGCTTGTTGTCTTCCTCCTCCAGCCGGTTACCGAGATTGCCCAGCAGGCCGGTAAGCAGGGCACGGTGAAGAACCGCATAATCGGCAGGTTCGCTGTTCATACTCAGCCCCATATCCCGGGCCTGGGTCTTGAGCTGCTGCCAGGTCTCACGCCATTCGCGCATGCGCATGAAGGCGAGGAAGGACTTGCGGCAATATTTGCGCAGCTGGCTGCTGGACAGGTGCTTGCGCTGTTCCTCAAAGTGCCGCCACAGGTTCAGCAGGCTGACAAAGTCCGAGTGTTCATCGGCAAAGCGACGGTGCTGTTCGTCGGCCTGCTGTTGCTTCTCCTGCGGGCGTTCGCGCGGATCCTGAATGCTCAGGGCGCTGGCGATCACCAACACCTCGCTGAGACAGCCTTGCCGGCCGGCTTCGAGGATCATACGGCCGATGCGCGGATCCAGCGGCAGGCGCGCCAGCTGCCGGCCCAGGGGCGTGAGCTGGTTGTGTTCGTCCAGCGCACCCAGTTCGTGCAAAAGGCGATAGCCGTCGTGGATGAAACGCTGATCCGGCGGGTCGATGAAGGGGAATTCCTCCGGGTTGCCCAGACCCAGCTGGCGCATCTGCAAAATGACCGAGGCAAGGTTGGTGCGGCGCAGCTCCGGCTCGGTGAACTCGGGCCGGGCGAGGAAATCCTCTTCCGAATACAGACGGATGCAGACGCCGGCGGCGACACGCCCGCAGCGACCGGCGCGTTGATTGGCCGAAGATTGGGCGATCTTCTCGATGGGCAGGCGCTGCACCTTGCTGCGGGTGCTGTAGCGGCTGATGCGCGCGGTGCCAGGATCAATGACGTAACGAATGCCGGGCACCGTGAGCGAGGTCTCGGCGACATTAGTCGCCAAAATAATACGGCGCCGTGCGCTGGTCTAGATCGGAAGAGCACACGTCTGAAC
>CAJVYS010000022.1 GCA_913009875.1 uncultured Gammaproteobacteria bacterium
ATGACTAATTATGGCAGCGTGGGGGTCACAGAACTTGGGTAAAGTTGGTAGAGAGTGCAGAAGTGATAGAGTGGCAGTGCTGACTGTTTTCTGTTTTTTTTTTTTAATGATACGGCGCCCACCGAGATCTACACTCTTTCCCTACACGACGCTCTTCCGATCTAGTCGTCTCTGTAGGATGCTGGTGAGCGGTAGCGAACCGCATCAGTCGAGAGTGGTGACGCCGACAATCACCCGTGCCGGACGCTTGATAACACGCGAACGATGCGGTTCGCTACCGCTCACCAGCATCCTACATGGAATCTTGAGACGCATTGTCCGGCTGGATTTCAAAACGGGTCTACCGACCCGTATCCGGACTTTTATTTCAGTCCGCAAGACTAACCCACCCGCTTTAGCGGGTGGTTGTTGAGTCAAATAAGCTCCGTGAACTCGGTGCTTCTGTGGCAATAAATATAGAACCTAGATCCTGCAAGTGCTCGCACTTGCAGGATCTAGGTAGAACGACCTAACACCAGTGGATTAGGAGACTGACACAATGGCAACGCCGGCAGATAAAGTGAAACAAGAGCATACCTTCCGCAAGTTCAAGGATGACGACAGCACGCATCTCCCCTGGACGCAGCAGATCTTTTCGGCCGATACCAGCCACAAGTGCCCCACCTACCTGCTGCAGACCCCGCCCTGTCAGAGCAGCTGCCCGGCCGGTGAAGACATCCGCGGCTGGCTTGATATCGTGCGCGGTATGGAAAAACCCGCCGGTGACATGGACTGGCGCGAATACGCCTTCCGCCGCTCCACCGACGCCAACCCCTTCCCCTCGGTGATGGGCCGCGTCTGCCCCGCACCGTGCGAAGAGGGCTGCAACCGTAATGAAGTGGAAGACTTTGTTGGCATCAATGCCGTCGAGCAGTTCATCGGCGACACTGCGCTGGCCAACGGCTACAGCTTCGAGGCCGGCCCGGACACCGGCAAAAAAGTCGCCATCATCGGCGGCGGCCCCTGCGGCCTGTCCGCGGCCTACCAGCTGCGCCGCATGGGCCATGCCTGCACCGTGTTCGACGATCACGAAGACCTCGGCGGCATGATGATGTACGGCATCCCCGGCTACCGCACTCCACGTGACGTGCTGCACGGCGAGATGGACCGCATCATCAACATGGGCGTCGAGACCCGTCTCAACACCCGCGTCGGCCGCGACGTGACGCTGCAAGAACTGGAGAAGGACTTCGACGCCATCCTCTTCGCCATCGGCGCACAGAACGGTCGCGGTCTGCCCATTGCCAACTTCAAGGAGGCCGGCAACTGCCTGTCCGGCATCGCCTTCCTCGAGTCCTTCAACCGTGGCCACCTGAAGGCCGTGGCCGGCAAGGTGCTGGTCATCGGTGGTGGCGACACTTCCATCGACGTGGCCTCCGTGGCGCGCCGCCTCGGCAAGATCGAAGGCCTCAGCGACGAGGCCCGGGTGGAGAATGTCATCGCCAGCGGCAAGCAACAGCCCCTGCCGGAAGGCGCCAAGCCCGTCAGCGTCGAGGTGACCCTGCTGTCCCGCCACCCCATCGCTGACATGACCGCCTCCCAGCATGAAGTAGACGACGCCACCCGCGAAGGCATCGAGATCATCGGCTCCGTGGAGCCGATGGAGATCATCATGGGCGACGACGGCCGCGCCAGGGCCTTGCGGGTGCGCGAGCTGAAGTGGGAAAACGGCAAGATGGAAGTGATCGAGGGCTCCGAGTACGAGATCGAGGCCGACATCATCGTCGCCGCCATCGGTCAGACCGGCCGCCTTGACGGCATGGACGGATTCGCCAACGAACGTGGCCTCATCGACGCCGACAAAAACTTCCAGATGCCCAACAAGGAAGGCTATTTCGTCGCCGGCGACATCGTCCAGCCGCACCTGCTGACCACCGTCATCGGCCAGGCCTCCGTCGCCGCCGAGAGCATCGATCACTACCTGAAGCACCAGGCGCTGGGCAAGCGCCCCAAGGTGGACGTGCACCACTTCGACCTGCTGAAGAAGTTGCAAGAGGCCCATCTGGAACCAGAACCCTTCCAGCCGGAAGGTGACGCGCATACCCGAGGCATCGACCGTGGCCGCCGCGGCACCGCCGAGGCCGACTTCGCCATCCACAACTTCGAGGATCGCTCGGCCTACTCCATCGTCTCCACCGACGAGCTGTTCCTCGGCCACTTCGAGTACGAGCCACGCCACAAGCGCAAGGAAGACGTGCCCGACGCCAGCGAGGTGCTGGGCCACTTCGAGGAGCGCGTACAGCCCCTGCCTGAGGAAGAAATCGTCGCCGAGGCCGGCCGCTGCATGAGCTGCGGCATGTGCTTCGAGTGCGACAACTGCATCATCTACTGCCCACAAGACGCCGTACACAAAGTAAAGAAGGACGAGCACACCACCGGTCGTTACGTGGAAACCGACTACACCCGCTGCATCGGTTGTCACATCTGCGCCGACGTCTGCCCCACCGGTTACATCAAGATGGGTCTGGGCGAATAAGTCGGCAGCCACGGATGACTTCGACCGCAGACCACAATCGGCCGTGAAACCGGGAGCAATCGCTGTGAAACGCTATGGGTACCCATTTTTACTATTGCTGGCCCTGCTGCTGACGGCAGGCACGCCGGCGCTCGCCGGCGCCCCGCTGCCGGATATCCCCGAGGCTATCAAGGGCGAACAGTGCGTGGAAGACACCGAGTTCATGCGTCGCAATCACATGGAACTGCTCGAACACCAGCGTGACGATACCGTGCGCCGCGGCATTCGTACCAAGAAGCACAGCCTGAAGAACTGCTTCACCTGTCACGTGGTGATGGGCGACGACGGCAAGGCGATCACGGTCAGCGACCCGCGCCACTTCTGCCGCGAATGTCACGACTACGCCGCCGTGAAGGTGGATTGCTGGCAGTGCCACGTGTCCACCCCCGAGCCCAAGGGGGACAAGCTATGAGCGACAACCAGATCGACAGCTACAAACGCCGCTTCCTCGGCCAGAGTGCTGCCATTGCCGGCGCCGCGACACTGGGTGGTGGCCTCGTGCTCACCAGTGTGGCGCGTGCCCGTCCCGCCGACCAGGCCGCCAGCAGCGCCAACCGCTGGGGCCTGCTCATCGACACCAGCAAGTGCGCCAGCGACTGCGACGAGTGCGTCAAGGCCTGCGAGATGGAACACGGCTGGGGCCGCGGCAGCACGGACGAGCAGCATTCCCGTCCCGAACAGAAGGCCCAGTGGATGCGCAAGGTCACGGTGCGCGACCGCGCCACCGGCCACGAAACCTCACTGCCCATGATGTGCCAGCATTGCGCCTATCCGCCCTGCGTGGACGTCTGCCCCACCGGCGCCTCCATGAAGCGCGACGACGGTATTGTGCTCGTGGACAAGCACCGCTGCATCGGCTGCCGCTACTGCATGATGGCCTGCCCCTACAAGGCGCGTTCCTTCATCCACGAGGATCTGCACGACCAGAAGACCGAGTCACCGCGCGGCAAGGGCACGGTGGAAAGCTGCAACCTGTGCGTCAATCGCGTCGACCGTGGCGAAAACCCGGCCTGTGCCGATGCCTGCCCGGAAAAGGCCATCCTGTTCGGCGATCTCAAGGATGCCAACAGCGACATCGCCCGACGCCTGGCCAGCGAGCCGAGTACCGAGATCCGCGGCGATCTGCGCCTCGATCTTGGCGTGCGCTATCAGAACATCTAACGAAGGCATTAACGATTTGCCACAGAGGCACAGAGAACACAGAGAAGGCATCGATGAAATGAAAAATGGGGAAAACATGACGAACGGAACAGGATTCTGTTTCTTTCCTTCATCAAGCGATTCCTGATGGCCAATTCCTCCGTGTCTCTGTGGTGAACTGAATGGCTGCACGAAGGCCAGCAAGCGATAAATCGAGAGTTAAATCGAGAGTTAAACCATGAAACCAACCACCTTTCGTGAGATTTCCGGTAACAGCACCGGCTACTGGGCGCTGCTGGGCTTGCTGGGACTAATAATCGCCGCCGGTCTGGGCGCCGCCTGGTACATGGAGCACAACGGCCACTGGGTCACGGGCATGAACAACCAGATCGTCTGGGGCATGCCGCACGTGTTCGCCGTGTTCCTCATCGTCGCCGCCTCCGGCGCGCTCAATGTCGCCTCCATGGCCTCGGTATTCGGACGCACCGCGCTCAAGCCCTTGTCGCGTCTCTCCGGCCTGCTCGCCATTGCCCTGCTGGCCGGCGGCCTGATGGTGCTGGTGCTCGATCTGGGACATCCCGACCGTCTTATCATGGCCATGATGAACCTCAACTTCATGTCCATCTTCGCCTGGAACATCATTCTCTATAACGGTTTCTTCGTCATCGTCGCAGTCTATCTGTGGACCATGATGGAGAAGCGCGCCAACCGCTACACCAAGACCGCGGGCATGTTCGCCTTCATCTGGCGTCTGGTGCTCACCACCGGTACCGGCTCTATCTTCGGCTTTTTGGTCGCCCGCCAGGCCTATGACGCCGCCATCATGGCGCCCATGTTCATCGCCCTGTCCTTCTCCTTCGGCCTCGCCATCTTCATGCTGGTGCTGTTCGCCAGCTACCGCTGGGGTGGACGACCCCTTGGCGATTACATGATTATTCGTATGCAGCGCCTGCTCGGCCTGTTCGTGGTCGCCGCGCTGTTCTTTGTCGTCGTTTACCACCTTACCAACCTCTACGCAGCGGAACACCGTGACGTGGAGCACTTCATGCTCGACGGCAACAATGTCTACAGCGGCCTGTTCTGGGTGGGATACATCCTGCTCGGCAGCCTGGTTCCCATGGCCATCGCCTGGCTCAGTCCCTTCCGCGCCTCCATCGGCTGGATCACCACCGCCGCCGTGCTGGTGGTCGCTGGCGGCATGGCCATGATTTACGTCATCATCATTGGCGGTCAGGCCTACCCCCTGCAGTTGTTCCCGGGCAAGGACGTCAGCAGCAGTTTCTTCGACGGCGTGGTCAACCCCTACTCGCCCACCCTGGCGGAAACCCTGCTGGGTATCGGCGGCATTGGCATTACCCTCGCCATCGTGGTGGTCGGCATCCGCCTGCTCAAGTTTCTGCCCCTGAGCCTGGAAGACGCCCGGGTCGATCCACACTACAAGGCGGACGAGGCGTAGCCCGCATACAAGCCACAGTTTCGTAGGAGCGGGCCATGCCCGCGATGGGTTGGAAGGGAAAACAATAAATTTGTGGGAGCGGCTTCAGCCGCGAATGAATCCAGCCTTTATTCGCGGCTGAAGCCGCTCCCACAATTCTCAAAACAACAACTATCGCGGGCATGGCCCGCTCCTACACTACTCCGTGGGTCATTTTGCAGAATAGGCTAGAATCTACGGCCACACACAGCTCCCAAACTCTGGACATATTCATGCAGACAGAACACCCATTCGCCCAATACGTTCGCATCCTCGGCAAGGGCAAAAACGGCTCCCGAGCCCTCACCCAGGAAGAGGCCCTCGCCTCTTTTCGCATGGTGATGCACGACGACGTGCTGCCTGAACAACTGGGCGCCTACCTGATGCTGCTGCGGGTGAAGGAAGAAGAGCCGGAGGAACTGGCCGGTTTCATCCGTGCGGTGCGCGAAACCATCACCCCGCCCGACAACGCACCCAAGGTGGATCTGGACTGGTCGTCCTACGCCGGCAAGCGCCGTCAGCTGCCCTGGTTCATCCTCAGCACCCTGCTGCTGGCGCAGAATGGCGTAAAGATCTTTATGCATGGCGCCAGTGGCCACACCGCCGGGCGGCTCTATACCAAGGATGTGCTGGCCGAACTGGGCATCGCCCCCTGCACCTCGCTGGCCGAGGCCGCGCAGCGCATCGAAAACACCAACTTCGCCTATCTCGATCTCGAATTCCTTTCGCCCAAGCTGCACCAGATTATCGAGATGCGCCCCCTGCTCGGCCTGCGCTCGCCAGTGCACACCATCGCCCGCATGCTCAACCCCTTTGATGCAGACTATGTGATGCAGGGCATCTTTCACCCGGGTTATCGCCCCATGCATCAAGAGGCTGCCCAGCTGCTCGGCATGCCGCATCTGGCCGTGATCAAGGGCGACGGCGGCGAGATCGAGCGCAATCCCGATATCCCCTGCCTGGTGCAGAGCGTGCACGACGGCGAGATGTCCGATGAGGAATGGCCCGCCCTGTTCAACACCCGACACATGAAGGACGAGGAGCTCAATGTGTCACGCCTGCGTGATCTGTGGGAAGGTTCAGATGACGACGAATATGGTACCGCCGCCGTGATCGGCACCACCGCCATCGCCCTCAAGCTACTGGGGCGTGCCGATAGCATCACCGATGCCGAATGCCAGGCCGGTGACATGTGGCAGGCGCGATCCAGGGAACGCTTCGGCGCCGCGGCCTGATCGTCACGAAGCCAACGCCTGTCATGTCGCAGATCTTCATCACCGCCGCCCACAAGTCCTCGGGCAAAACCACGCTCAGCATCGGTCTCTGCGCCGCCTACCGCCTGCGTGGCCTGGACGTGCAGCCGTTCAAGAAGGGGCCGGACTACATCGATCCCATGTGGCTGTCACGTGCCGCCGGCCGCGACTGTCACAATCTCGATTTCCACACCATGAGCCGGGCGGAGATCCTGCGTACCGCACAGCGCCACGGTGGCGATGCCGACCTCTGCCTCATCGAGGGCAACAAGGGGCTCTATGATGGCCTTGACCTCGATGGCAGCAACAGCAACGCCGCCCTCGCCACCCTGCTGCACTCACCGGTGATCCTGGTCATCGATGCCCAGGGTATGACACGCGGCATCGCACCGCTGATCCTCGGCTATCAGGCCTTCGCCCCGGAGGTGAACATCGCCGGCGTGATCCTCAACCAGCTCGGCGGCCGTCGTCACGAAGCCAAGCTGCGCGCGGTCATCGAACACTACACCGACGTGCCGGTGATCGGCGCCGTGCACCGCAATCCCGCACTGCGGATCCGCGAACGCCATCTGGGTCTGGTGCCCAGCAATGAGGCCCAGGCCGTCAAACGGCAAATAGATGCCATCGCGCAGGCCATCGAGGCCCAGGTCGATCTGGACAGACTGCAGGCCATCGCCGACGCCGTCCCCCTGCCCACCGCCGCACTGCTCACGGAGCCCCGCCGGCCCACCGTCGACCTGCGCATCGCTATCGCCCAGGACGCCGCCTTCGGTTTTTATTATCCGGGCGATCTCGACGCCTTCGCCCAGGCCGGCGCCGAGCTGCTGCCCTTCGATACCCTGCGCGACAGCAAGCTGCCCGCCGACATTGACGGTCTGTTCATCGGCGGCGGCTTTCCCGAGACCCAGATGCCGGCGCTGGAGGCTAACACCGCCCTGCGGCAGGACATCCACCGCGCCATCGACGGCGGCCTGCCCACCTATGCCGAATGTGGCGGCCTGATGTACCTGACCCGCAGCGTGGCATGGAAGGGCCACCGCTGCGAGATGGTCGGCGCCCTGCCCGCCGACAGTGTAATGCACGAGCGCCCCCAGGGCCGCGGTTATGTGCAATTACAGGAAACCGGGCACATGCCTTGGGCCACGGCATCAACACCGCGGGACATCGAGGCGCATGAATTCCATTATTCAGCACTGGAAAATCTGCCCGACAATCTCCCGTTCGCCTATACGGTGAAACGCGGTGCAGGCATCAATGGCCGGTACGACGGCCTCATCCACCGCAATGTGCTGGCCTGTTATGCTCATCTGCGAAACGTGGAAGGCAATCGATGGGTCGAGCGCTTTGTCGATTTCGTGCGCCAGAAAAAGGCCATCGAGCAAGAATCCTGTAGGGTGGGCACTGCCCACCATTATTAGCCACCCCAACACCCTGGTGGGCGATGCCCACCCTACAAATGCCACTGTTCATCAAAAAACATAATCTAGAGTAGAGACCATGAGCCTGATCACACTATCCGCCAGCGCCATCGAGCAGATCAAACAGTCCAGCCAGCAAGGCGACACCGAAGGCTTGGCACTGCGCCTCGCGGCAAAAATAAATGCCGATGAAAGTATCGAATACGGTATGGGCTTCGATGAAGCCAGTGATGACGATGCCCAGGAAACCATCGACGGCATCCATATCGCCATCGCCCCCAATTGTGTGGAACTGCTCAACGGCACACACCTGGACTATGTCGAACTGGAACCCGGCCAATATCACTTCATCTTCCTCAATCCCAACGATCCCAACTACAAACCGGCCACCGAAGACGGTGTGCTTGACCAACCTTCCTGAGTACAGACCCGGTGCTGAAAGAACAACACCCGAGCACTGAACCCCAGAGCGACAAAGAGCGCCGCCGTCACAAACGCTCGGCGGTCAACAGCGAACTGTTCGGCCCTCTGGCCGGACTGGTACTGGTACTGGTGTCCATCACCCTGTTCGGTTTTGCCGGCCAGCACTGGCCATCACTGGCGGAGACCCTGCTGGTACTGCAAGTGCTGGCCGCCGCCAGCGGCCTGGCACTGATCGCCCTCACCCTGCAACGCATCAAGAGCCACCTGCTGCAGCCACTGGAACAACTGCGCGACTGGGCGCAAAAGATGCGCAGCGGCAATCTGTCGGCACGCGTGCCCCAGCCCCGTCACGGCGAGTTCGCCGCTCTCGCCCGCGACATCAATAACCTCGGTGAATCACTGCGCTCCCTGACCCGGGAAATGGACGATCGCGTCAATCAACAAACCCTGCGCCTGCAGCGCAAAACGCGCTCGCTGGAAATCCTTTACGACGTGGCCGCGCGCAGTAACGCCGCGCAGGACCTGGATGAGCTGCTGACGGTCTTTCTGCACACTCTCACCGAGATCGTCTACGCCCACGCCGGCACCGTGCGCCTGCTCACCGACGACAATCAGATGCGCCTGATCAGCAGTGTCGGCCTGGACGACGCCACCATCGAGGAAATCCGTCTGGTACCCATCGAGCGCTGCCTGTGCGCGCAGGAATTCGACCACAACATGATCGTCTGTCAGAACGACCACAATCATTGCCCCAACGTGGTGAATGACCTTCTGTTCGCCGGTGACAAGCTGGAAAACATCGCCATCCCCCTGCGCTATCAGAATCGCACCCTCGGCATCTACAACCTGTTCGTGGAGAAACTTGGCCTCGCCGACCGTGCCGACATTAAGGACATCCTCACCAATATCGGCCAACATCTCAGCATGGCCATCGCCAAATCCCGCTGGGACGAGGAATCCAAACGCATGTCCATCATGCAGGAACGCACCATGTTGGCCCACGAGCTGCACGATTCACTGGCGCAGACCCTGGCCAGCCTGCGCTTCCGCGTCAGCGTGATTCAGCAGGCCTGTTACGCTGGCGATATCAGCAGCGCCAAGGCGGAAATCGACCAGCTCAGGGGCGGCCTGGACGAAGCCAACCTCGAACTACGTGAACTGCTCACCCACTTCCGCATCCGCATGGACAAGCGCGGCCTGATCCCGGCCATCGAAAACCTCGTTGAGCGTTTTAAGAAGGAGTGCGATATCCACATCTTCTTCCAGAACGAATGCCTGGACCTCAATCTGCCACCGGTACAGGAGATACACCTGCTGCACATCATCCAGGAATCGCTGGCCAACATCCGCAAACATAGCGGTGCGGAAAACGTGCGGGTACTGATTCGCTGTCAGCCCGAACAGATCTTTCATGTACTCATCGAGGACGATGGCCAGGGTATCGCCGACGAAATCTGCGACGGCCAGCCGGGTGAACACGTCGGCCTGTCCATCATGGAGGAACGTGCCGGGCGCATCGGCGCTATGCTGAACATCGAAAGCGACGTCGGCGAAGGCACACGGGTTGAATTAAAACTACACTACGGTCAGGATGACAATAGCGGCATGCAGGATATATTTAACCGGGAGGACAACCATCCACCCCTGTGATCATAACGCCCATTGTCACCCTGCAGCCTGCGTAATACGGATCACACTCACGGAGCATTCAATGCGGGTTTTACTCATCGATGATCACACCCTGTTCCGGCTCGGCCTGAAAAACCTGTTGGAACGCAGCGGCATCGACGTCGTCGGCGCCGCCAGCACCGGCCACGAAGGCCTAAAGATCGTTCACGAAACCAACCCGGAGGTGATCCTGCTGGACATGCGTATGCCCGACATGGATGGCCTCAGCATACTGAAAAAGCTGCGTGAAAGCGGTGTCGAAGCCCCCATCACCATGCTCACTACCAGCAGTGAGGAACGCGACCTGGTGGAATCCCTGCGCAACGGCGCACAGGGCTATCTACTCAAGGACATGGATCCGGAAGACTTGGTGGCCGCACTGCAGCGCATCGTCGATGGCGAAACCGTGGTCACCCCACAGCTGGCCGGCACCCTCGCGCGCGCCCTCACCGGCAAAATCGAAGAAGCAGAGGAAGAAAAAACACCACTGTCTGAGCTGACCCCGCGCGAAACCGAAATCATCGAACACCTCGCCGAAGGTCAAAGCAACAAGGTCATCGCCCGCGAACTCGGCATCACCGACGGTACCGTGAAACTGCACGTCAAGGCCATCCTGCGCAAACTCAACATCAGCTCGCGCGTGGAAGCCGCCGTCATCGCCGTGGAACAAGGCCTGGGCCGCCGCCGGCCTCCACCCCGGCGTTGAAAACAATTTTCCGTACCATATTCAAACGGAGCGCGTCATGCGAAAAACCTACACCGACCTGGTCAACGAATGCCTGCCTCACATTCGCGAATTGTTTCCCTGGGATCTGCAAGAGGAGCTGGCCAACGGCAAGGAGCTGTTGCTGGTAGACGTCAGCGAGCCCTACGAATATGCGCGCTATCATATCTCCGGCTCCATCAACGTGCCGCGCGGCATCCTCGAGGCCGCCTGTGACTGGGACTACGACGAGACCGTGCCGGAACTGGCGCACGACCGCAGTGCCGCCATCATCATCATCTGCCGCTCCGGCAACCGCAGTGCCCTGGCCGCCAACACCCTGCAGCAGATGGGCTTCAGCAACGTGCATTCGCTGAAGACCGGCCTGCGCGGCTGGAACGATTACGACCAGCCATTGGTGGATATCAACGACCAGCCTGTCGATGCCGACGATGCTGATGAAAGGATGACCACCAAGCTGCGCCCGGAACAGATGTCACCGGCCTGAATCGATGTGATAAATCCGTGATATTTCCTGGCTAGCCAACCGCGTGGGCACATAAAACGTGCCCACCCTACGAGCCGCCAAATCGTCAACGAGGGCCAAACGGCATGGAAAGAAAGGTAGGTTGGGGTGAACGTTTTTTGTGAACCCCAACATGCGGGAGCAATGGCCACCAGCACCGAGGTTTTGTTGGGGTTCGCTCCTCGGCTTTGGCATCCTGCGTCACCCTACCTCCTGCATCCATGCAGTCGTCACCCCAACGCTACCGCGTGGAGAAAATAGAGAAATATCTCGATTTTCTCTTGACGCCAAACAGGGTATCCACCTGGCTTGTTGGCTGCTTCACTCAAAACTCAAACATTTCTTGTAAGTATAAACAAAGCTCTATCAGCTTGCGCATCAACAAAGACGTGCCCGGCGACGCCGTAACGCCTTTACATCCCCCCATCCATTGCTTAACGTAGGCGGTCTTTTTTCATCCGCAGATCGAGCAAATAACCCGCCATGGCACAATACGTCTACACCATGAATCGCGTGGGCAAGGTCGTCCCGCCCAAGCGTGAAATCCTCAAGGACATCTCCCTGTCCTTCTTCCCCGGCGCCAAGATCGGCGTACTGGGTCTCAACGGTTCGGGTAAGTCCACTCTGCTGCGTATTATGGCGGGCATCGACACCGACATCCTCGGCGAGGCCCGCCCACAGCCCGGTATCAAGATCGGCTTTCTGTCGCAGGAACCGGAACTGGACGAGGGCAAGGACGTGCGCGGCAACGTGGAACAGGCCCTAGGCGATATCACCGCGGCGCAGAAGCGCCTTGACGAGGTGTACGCCGCCTATGCCGAGCCGGACGCCGACTTCGATGCCCTGGCCGCCGAACAGGCCGAACTGGAGGGCCTCCTGCAGGCCAGTGACGGCCACAACACGGAGCGCACCCTGGAAATCGCCGCCGACGCCCTGCGCCTGCCGCCGTGGGATGCCGACGTCAGCAAGCTGTCCGGTGGCGAACGCCGCCGCGTGGCGCTGTGCAAGCTGCTGCTGTCCAATCCCGATATGCTGCTGCTGGACGAGCCCACCAACCATCTCGACGCCGAGTCCGTGGCATGGCTCGAACGCTTCCTGCACGACTTCCCCGGCACCGTGGTGGCGGTAACCCACGACCGCTATTTTCTCGACAACGTGGCCGGCTGGATTCTGGAACTGGATCGCGGCCACGGCATCCCCTGGGAAGGCAATTACTCCTCCTGGCTGGAACAAAAGGAACAGCGCCTGGAACAGGAAGAGCGCAGCGAGAACGCCCGCATCAAGGCCATGAAGGCCGAGCTGGAATGGGTGCGCAGCAATCCCAAGGGCCGCCACGCCAAGAGCAAGGCGCGTCTGGCGCGCTTCGAGGAACTGAGCAATCAGGACTACACTGCGCGCAACGCAACCAACGAGCTGTTTATCCCGCCCGGCCCGCGCCTGGGTGATCTGGTGATCGAGGCCACGGACGTCAAAAAGGGTTTTGACGACCGCCTGCTCTACGAGGGCCTCAATTTCAATCTGCCCAAGGGCGGCATCGTCGGCATCATCGGCCCCAACGGCGCCGGCAAGACCACCCTGTTCCGCATGATCACCGGCGATGAACAGCCGGACGGTGGCGAACTAAAGATCGGCGAATCAGTGAAGATCGCCTGCGTCGACCAGAGTCGCGATGCCCTCGACGGCAGCAAGACGGTATGGGAAGAGATCTCCGGCGGCCACGACATCATGCAGATCGGCACCCTGGAGGTGAACTCGCGCGCCTACGTCGGCCGCTTTAACTTCAAGGGCAGCGATCAGCAGAAGCGCGTCGGCGACCTCTCCGGCGGCGAACGCAACCGCGTGCACCTGGCCAAGCTGCTGGCCGCTGGCGGCAACGTATTGCTGCTCGACGAGCCCACTAATGACCTCGACGTGGAGACCCTGCGCGCACTGGAAGAAGCCCTGCTCGACTTCCCCGGCTGCGCCGTGGTGATCTCCCATGACCGCTGGTTCCTCGACCGCGTCGCCACCCACATCCTCGCCTTCGAGGGCGACAGCACCGTGACCTGGTTCGAAGGCAACTACGCCGACTACGAGGCCGACCGCAAACGCCGCCTGGGTGCCGAGGCGGATCAGCCACACCGGATGAAATACAAGAAACTGACGCGCTGATCGGGTTCACCGCTGAGACACGGAGAGCGCCCCGAAACAGCAAACCGGAACACCACATGCAGCACAGGGTGTTCCGGTTTTTTCATGCGCTGCAAATCGCCCCTAACTATTTCCCCTTGCTTCCCCTTACGGACAGAGGGCATTAAGCACTGCCACACAACCAGAATTTCTTCACAAGAATAAATAAAAGATATTTATGCAAAGAAAAATGCTGCAAAAACTTCCAGAATATGTGCTAAAGAATATAATGAATTAGGTTAGATTGTGTGAGGAACGAACCACAATCTGAACCACTTGCTGGACAAGCAAACCCGGCAGGATGCGGTGAAGAATGAACCGCATCAATCGCGGTTGAAGTTTCTCGACTGATGCGGTTCGCAGGCTCACCAGCATCCTACAGACAGGTTTGCGGGCGACTGCGCAGGCTACAAAACTGTACAAGGCCGAGCCCCCACTGACGCGATGTTTGACAGGGGGTATCGATGGATATAGTGTAATACAAATAGCCTATCGATGAGGTGCCGCCATGCGAGCCGTAACCGTTTCCCCAAAATTTCAAGTGGTTATCCCAAAAGAAGTCCGTGAGTCCCTGGGAATTGTCGCTGGCCAAAAAATACAAATGTTGACCTATCGCAATCGCATCGAGTTGATCCCCATCAAGCCCATGAAGAAAATGAGGGGGCTTTTGAAAGGCATCGATACGGATGTGAAGCGAGATGAAGATCGCGTATGAATGTCGTGGATTCTTCCGCTTGGCTGTCTTATTTTGCCGACGATGATAATGCAGCGGAATTTTCCCGCCCTATCGAGAAAATCGATAAGCTGCTTGTCCCAAGTATTACCATCACTGAAGTCTTCAAATGTATTTTTCATCAGCGTGGCGAAGATTTAGCCTTGGAATGTGTTGCCCATATGGAACAAGGTAAGGTTGTACCATTAGATAGTGCGTTGGCTATGGAGGCGGCACACTACGGTATTGAGCATAAGCTTCCGTTGTCAGACAGTATTATTTACGCAACAGCACGAAAATTTGATGCGCTTATATGGACGCAGGATTGTGATTTTGAATCACTAAAAGGCGTCAAGTATTTTGCCAAGAAAAAGCGCGCCAGGATGCGTTGAAGAATGAACCGTATCAATCACAGCGGGGATCTCGACTGATGCGGTTCGCAGGCTCACCAGCATCCTACAGTGTGTAGCCTGGGTTGAGCTTGCGAAACCCGGGCTACCCACAGATTCCACGCCATCACCCCACAAACCCACGGAACAAAAACAAACATGAGTCAACAAGAGGTTCGAATTGGTATCGTCACCGTGTCCGACCGCGCCAGCCGCGGCGAATATGAAGACCTGGGTGGCCCGGCCATCCGCGAATGGCTGGAAAAGGCCCTCACCACGCCCTGGCAGGCGGTGGCCCGGGTGGTGCCCGACGAGCAGGATCAGGTGGAGGCGGTGCTAAAGGCCCTGTGCGACGAGGAAGGCTGCTGTCTGGTGGTCACCACCGGCGGCACCGGCCCGGCGCCGCGCGACATTACCCCCGAGGCCACGGAGGCGGTGTGCGAAAAGATTCTCGATGGTTTCGGCGAGCAGATGCGCACGGTGTCCCTGCAGTTCGTCCCCACCGCCATCCTCTCGCGGCAGATCGCCGGCATCCGCGGCCGTTCCCTGCTGATCAATCTGCCGGGCAAGCCCTCGGCCATCGCCGATTGTCTGGATGCGGTGTTCCCCGCCGTGCCCTACTGCATCGACCTCATCGAAGGGCCATACCTGGAGACCGACGACACAGTGCTCAAGGCCTTCCGTCCCAAGCATGCCCGCAAGCCGCCGGCCTGACGCCGCACCGGCTCAGTCCTCGATATCGTCCACCGAAAAGGCTCGCCCCTCCGGGCGCTGGTTCATATCCGTATAACCCAGGTCGTCGCGCTCGAGATCATCGAAGGCGCCGGACCAGTCCTCCGGCGGAGGAACGGACTCCAGGGCCAGCTCATCCCAGGTTTCAAAGTCCAGCTCATCCACTTCACCTTCGAAATACTGGATTTCAGCGGTGGCTTCATCGTCATCGATGGCGACAACACGGAACATCAGGCCATTAAGGCCACGGTACCAGTTGCCGACCTCCGGGTTTGGGCTTTGCGCCATGCGCTCCTCCTCGGTCAGTGTGTCGATGCATAGTCTCAAGGTCGTTATTCAGCTCACCACAGAGACACAGGGTTCACAGAGGAATTGGATGGTCATCTTGTGCGCACGGCGCACACTACACCTGCCCGTAGCGTACGCCGTGCGCATGATGGCCCTGAAATTGCTCGATGGCGAAAGAAATGGAATTTTGCCGCATTAACCCGTGCCTCCCCCCGATGTTCATCCCATTGATGCATTCTCTGTATTCTCTGTGCCTTTTGTGGTGAATAGCTACATCTCAAGATAGCACTGATTCGGGGGATGTGAATGGGGTATGGTGGGGCGGATTCCCCCTTCACCTCTGGGAACTATCGCTTGCCAAGCTCAAACAGGGCAATGGACTCGACATGTCCGGTATGTGGGAACATGTCTATGACGCCAGCGCTGACGAGACGGTAGCCCTGCTCGTGCACCAGGGTACCGGCATCGCGGGCCAGGGTGGCGGGATCGCAGGAGACGTAGACGATGCGCCTTGGCAACGGATGCGGCGGATTCGCCACCACCATCGGCGCACCGCTGCGCGGCGGGTCCAGCAGTAGTTTGTCGAAACCCTCGCCGTACCACGGCTTGGCGCTGAGATCGCCATTGAGGTCGGCGGCATGGAATTCCACGTTGTCGATGCCATTGCGCGCGGCATTTTCGTCGGCGCGCGCCACCAGCCCGGCCTCACCTTCGACACCAACCACGTGATAGGCCTTACGCGCCAGTGGCAGGGAAAAATTGCCCAGGCCGCAAAACAGGTCGAGAATGCGTTCACCCGGCTGCGGGTCGAGCAGTTCGATGGCACGATCGATCATTTTCCGGTTCAGTTCGGCATTGACTTGGGTGAAGTCGGTGGGACGAAACTGCATCTCCACATCGTAGTCGGGCAGACGGTAGCTGAGAACGGTGCTGGCGCCTTCCTCTCCCTCCGGCCACAGACGGGTGATGGTCTTCGGCCCGCCCGATTGCAGGAAGATAATCAGTTGCCTCTCGCGGCCGTAGTCCCGCAGCAGGTCGAGATCCGCCTCGCTGAATCCAGCAAGATGGCGAAACACCAGCGCAGCATTGGTCGCTTCCGGCATCCTCGGCTCTGGCTTCCTGCTTCGCCCTAGCTCCGCCATCCCTGGAGTCGTGCCTCCCGCGACACTAGCACATCCCTCTGCGTCATCGCCCACCGCCACCTCGATCTGCGGAATCTGATCCTTGATGCTGAGCCTGCCGACCAGCTCCGACAGTTCATGAACGCGCTCGCCGATGCGCGGATGCAGCACCTCGCAGCGCTGCAGATTGGCGAGAAAGGAACTGCTGCGCTCGCGGAACCCGACACGCACCACCCGGTCGCGGCGCATGTATTTCACCCCCAGGCGCGCCTTGCGGCGGTAGCCCCAGCTGCCGGCAGTCAACGGCGGCAACACTGTCTCCGGCTCGACGTGACCGATTTTTTTCAGGCTGTCCAGCAAGTGCTGTTGCTTAGCCGCAATCTGATCCTCCGCCCCCAGGTGCTGTAGGCTACAGCCACCGCAGATGCCGAAATGGGCACAGCGCGGCTCGATGCGCTGCGGCGAGGGCCGGATCACGTCCAGCATATCGCCTTCGTCAAACTTGCCGCGTGTGCGGCAATAGCGAAACAGCACCTCTTCACCGGGCAGGGCGCGATGAATGAACACGGTCTTGCCCTCAACGTGGGCGATGCCACGACCGTCGTGGGCCATGTCATCGATGGTGGCAGTGCGGGGTTCGGGAAGTTTCTTGCGACGTTTGGACATGGTATCTACATCACTTTTATCATCAGGATTTTTAGCCACAGAGACACAGAGGACACGGAGAATCAAAAGTCGTTCGTCATTCCGGACGAAGCGCAACGTAGACCCGGAATCCAGCAACACGCTTGAGGCAAGCACTGGATTCCGGCTTTCGGAATGACGTGATAGCTGCTGAAAATGTTTTTCTCCGTGTCCTCTGCGCCTCTGTGGCAAAACGAATTCAGGCAGGAAATACGTCCGTGGACAAGTAGCGATCACCGCGGTCGCAGATGATGGCGACGATGGCGGCGTTTTCCACCTGCTGTGACAGCCGCAGCGCGGCGGCCACGGCGCCGCCGGAGGAAACACCGGCGAAGATGCCCTCGCGCGCCGCCAGGGCGCGGGTGGTGTCTTCAGCGTCTTCCTGGGTGACGTCGATGACCCGGTCCACCCGCGAGGCCTCGAAGATCGCCGGCAGGTATTCCTCCGGCCAGCGGCGAATACCGGGGATAGAGGCGCCCTCGGCGGGCTGCACGCCAACGATTTCGATGGCCGGGTTTTGTTCTTTAAAGAAACGCGAGCAGCCCATGATGGTACCGGTGGTTCCCATAGCGCTGACGAAGTGGGTGATAGCCCCATGGGTGTCACGCCAGATCTCCGGGGCAGTGCCCTCGTAGTGGGACAGCGGATTGTCCGGGTTGGAGAACTGATCCAGCACCCGGCCCTTGCCCTCGGCCTCCATCTGCTTGGCCAGGTCACGTGCCCCCTCCATGCCCTCCTTGCGGCTCACCAGGATGATCTCGGCGCCAAAGGCCTTCATGGCGCCGCGGCGCTCCACGCTCATGTGCTCGGGCATGATCAGCAGCATGCGATAGTCCTTGATGGCTGCAGCCATGGCCAGGGCAATACCGGTATTGCCGCTGGTGGCCTCGATGAGGGTATCACCAGGCTTGATCTCACCACGCGCCTCGGCGTGCTGAATCATGCTCAGGGCCGGGCGGTCTTTCACCGAACCGGCAGGATTGTTGCCCTCCAGCTTGACGAGTATCGTGTTGCCGTTGGCCACGGGCAGGCGCTGCAGGCGCACCAGCGGCGTATTGCCGACAAAGGACTCAATGGTTGGATAGTTCATGGCCGGCACCCGGGAATCTGACAGAAGGGGCTAATTTAATCCATCACCTGCACTTTGCAAAGCAGCAGCGAATAAATCGGGTCAGGCGCGGAGAGACATTTACGTGCCCCCTGTTAAAATGGTCAAAATTAATGGCACTATCGCCAACAGCAGCTACCGGGAGGGATGTCCAAACAGCAGGCGGAAACGCCCACTCTCCGGACGTATTTGAGGCCAACATGCATTACAAGAAGCTTTTTTACAGACTCCTTCCCGCCCTGCTGATTGCCTCCTCCTACAGCACGTCTGCCAATGAATCCCTTCCGCCACAGGAAGATCTCTTACTCTCGGAAGAAGACTTTCTCAGCGAACTGCCGGTCGTACTGACGGCAACACGGCTTTCACAGCCGGCACGTGAGGCGCCAGCAGCCACCACCGTTATCGACAGAGACATGATCAAGGCCTCCGGTGCCCGCGAAATCGCCGATCTGTTCCGCCTGGTGCCCGGCTTCGTGGTCAGTCACGATAACGGCTACACCCCCATCGTCACTTATCATGGCCTGAGCAATGAACAGGCACGCCGCATGCAGGTACTGGTGGATGGGCGTTCTGTCTATTCCATCGTGTTCGGTGGCACCAAATGGACAGACCTGCCCCTGGCCATTGACGACATCGAACGTATTGAAGTGATTCGTGGCCCGAATGCCGCCACTTATGGCGCCAATGCCTTTCTCAGCACCATTAACATCATCACCCGTCATTCGAGCGAAACCAACGGTGTGTTTGCGCGCGTCAATGTTGGCAACATCGATATCCGCGATGGCTACCTGCGCTATGGTGACACCCTGGATGACCTTAGTTACCGATTGACCCTGGGCTACAATCGCGACACGGGCTTTGCGGATCGTTACGACACCCACCAAGTACGTATGGCAACTTTTCGCAGTGATTACCAGCTCACTACATCCGACACCATGGAGTTCCAGTTCGGCTTCAACAATGGCGAAATGGGTGTGGATTCAAAGACCCTGAATGCCACAGACGAAAAAAACAACAAAAACCACTTTGCGCAAATCCGCTGGCAACACGACCTGTCCACAGACGAAAACTTCAGTCTGCAATTTTATTACATCGGCGAAGACACCGCCCAGATCTATGACGTCTATATTCCTGTATTAGGACGCGTGGTCGCCAATAATTCCTACACAGCCAACCGGCTTGATCTGGAAGCACAACACATCAAACAGCTTGCCCGCAATGCACGCATCGTTTGGGGCGGGGGCATTCGCCGTGACTCTGCCGTCGCATCCGGGTATTTCGGCACCAAAGCAACGCTTTACAACAATCTCTATCGCGTTTTTGGCAACCTGGAATGGCATCTGATGCAAAGCCTGCTGCTCAACGTCGGCACCATGTTAGAAAAAACAGACTTGTCCGGAACCGAATTTACACCCCGCATCGGTCTCAACTACCTGTTCAATCCAGTGCACAGCATACGCCTCACCGCCAGCCATGGCTCTCGCACCCCAACTCTGGCTGAATCAAAATCCAACTTCCGGGTAGCTGTCTACAACAGCACATTACCAACCCTGCCATCCACTCCAGCTGATTTTACCAGCACGCTCTGGAAGGGTAATGAAAACCTTGAATCGGAAACCATCACCTCTTACGAGCTCGGCTACATGGCTTTCCTGCCCAAAAAAGGTTTTACACTGGATATCAAGGTCTACCGGGAAGAATTGGAGGGTCTTATCTACATGGATGAAAATAGAGTTTACACCTCGACCGATTATTATGATTTCCGCTATGAGGTTTCAGGAAACTTCGGCGACGCGACTATTTACGGCACAGAAACCACCATCAATTACCAGCCATTGCAGGACACGCGTTTCGTTCTTTCCCATTCATATACAAAGCTCAACAGCACACTGCCAAAACTTTTACCCGACCAGGGAAATCAAACAGCACCCAAACAGATTTTTTCCTTTCTCGCCATGCAGAAATTCCTCGGACGGGTGAATGGCAGCCTGGCTTATTATTTCGTTAGCAAAAGCGACGGTCTCGGCTCAGGCGATCCGATACCCGCTATCAAACGCCTGGATCTGCGTCTCGGATTGGCATTCAGCGGGCGGAAAATGCGCGGAGAAATTGCCGCTATTGTGCAAAATGTGCTGCATGACAACGATTATATAGACTGGCGAAATGACAACCAATTTGAAAGGCGACAATATATTTCGCTGGATGTACAATTTAACTAGTACTCTTTCCGGGTGATAAACAGGGATGCTAATCTCCCCAGCAGTGAAATCAAACACAGCATCTTCCTTCAGATGCTGCGTGGCTCTGTGCCTGCTCGCATTCAGCTCACTTGGTGCCCACGCGGGTATATTACATGTCACCCTCATCCCGAGCCGGGATAACGGTGCCTATCAACACGTCATCGACGCCATCGTTGCACGTATCGATGAGCAATCACAGCACACTATTGTATTAAAAACCATCAGTCTGGACGACTTCAAACAGCACAGTATCAAAATTGATCAGACTTCAGATCTATTGATACCCATTGGCATTCGCGCCACAGGCAGCGTAATCCGGCAAGCAGGCAATAGCCCGATCCTTGCCACGCTGGTACCCCGCTCAAGCTTCAAAGCCAGCCTCAAAAAAAGAGCAGCTGAAATACCTTCACCCCCGCCCCGTAACATCAGTGCCATATTGCTGGATCAACCCATCAGCCGGCAATTGAACCTTACCCGTCTACTGCTTGGAAATGTCAAGCGCATCGGCATCCCGCTAGGTCCAGACAGCCAGTCGTTGCATCATGAGATTGAACGCACTACCCAACAACTCAAACTATCTGTTGAAATCGAAAATATTGATTCCGCCAAGAATTTGATGCACCAGCTTTCCAGACTTCTGGATCGTAGTGATGTCTTGCTGGCGCTGCCAGACCCGACGATTTTCAATCGCCGCAGTGTTCGCTACATCCTCTTGAGCACTTACCGAAAGCGCATCCCCGTCATCGGTTTTTCGCAGAGTTATGTGAAGGCCGGGGCCCTTGCCGCCACCTACTCGAGCCCTGAACAAATAGGTAAACAGACAGCGGAGGTGATTATTGCCTTGCAGAAAAAACCAGCACGCGGATTTCCTGCTGCAGAGCAACCAAAGTATTTTTCTGTCGTGATCAATAAGCAGGTTGCACGTTCATTTGGCTACACTGATCTCTCTGCAGAACAACTGGCACGACAGATCAGTCAACTCGAGCGCAAAAATCAATGATCAATCTGGGCATTAAAGGCCGTATATTGCTACTGGCTCTAATCCCTATAACGGGCATCGCCCTCGTACTGTCGACCTATTTTATTCATACCCAACTGCAAAGCCTGGATTATGCACTCAACAATCACGGCCAAGCGCTGGCCCGTCATCTCGCAAGTGCCAGTGAATATGCCGTATTTTCCGGAAATCGTGAAATCCTCGAGGCGCTGGCAAAACAGGCCCTGTCAGAAGACGATGTTGTTGCCGTCACCATCACGGACAAGCAGGGGATTACGCTGCTAAATCACCACAACAAGCGCACTTCTGTAGAAAAAGGAGAAGGGCAGCGTGTGCGAATTTTCAGTCAGCCAATCATCCAGCAGATCATTGCCAAGCTGGATGAGGATGAGGCCTTCTATGCGGCGGAAGACAGCATTAACCCCACACAGGAAACGCTGGGTTGGGTAGCGGTCGAATTATCACTCGACACGCTACAGGCAGAAAAAAATGAAAGTATCATCAATTCCGTACTGATTACCCTTCTGGGCATCGTCCTCAGTCTGCTGCTGGCCATCCGGCTTGGCCGTGGACTGACACGCCCCCTGTTGAGACTTCACCGTGCCGCAGAAGAAATACAGCGCGGCAATTTGGATATCCATATTAAACAGGGATCAAAGGGTGAAATACGCACCCTGGAAGAAGGCTTCCGGTCCATGGCAACGGCATTACGCAAATCGCGGAAAAACCTTCAACAGCAGATTGACAGGGCCACCGCGGGATTGCATGAATCCATCCAAACCGTCGAACAACAAAATACCGAACTAAAACAGGCGCGCCAGAAAACCCTGGCCGCCAGCGAGGCAAAATCCGTCTTTCTCGCCAACATGAGTCATGAATTGCGTACACCATTGAATGGCATTATCGGCTTCACAAGGCTCATTCAAAAAACCCATCTCACCAGCGAGCAACAGGACTATATCGAAACGATTGAAAAATCCGCCAACAACCTCCTTCATCTGCTCAATGACATTCTCGACATTTCAAAGATTGAAGCCGGAAAACTGACCCTACAGGAATCCTTCTGCAGCCTGCGCGGTACCATTGATGACGCACTTTCACTGCTCGCCCCGGCCGCACAGGACAAAGGGCTTGAACTGATATCACTTTTCTATAAGGACGTTCCTGAAACCGTCTTCACTGCAGCGGATCGCATTCGCCAGATTATGCTGAATCTCATTGGCAATGCCATCAAGTTTTCTTCGGCAAGCTCCATTGTCATTCGCACCATGCTGGAAGAGGAAACCGATGAAAGTGTTCTGATAAGAATTTCTGTCACCGACCAGGGCATCGGTATTTCGGCAGAAGACCAGAGAAAGCTCTTTCATAGCTTTGAACAACTCGATGATTCAATGGCACGCCAGTATAAGGGGGCCGGATTGGGGCTGGCCATTTCCCGCTCACTGGCGGAGTTACTCGGCGGTGACATTGGCGTTGACAGTCGCGAGGGGGACGGCGCGACCTTCTGGTTCACTATTCGCTGCCGCAAGCTACAACGCAAACAAAGTAGTCAGGCGCATGCACCACATTTCAGCGGCTATTCTGTCAGCATTTATGACCTCAATGAGACATCCAGCCTTTCCCTTATGCATATACTGCAAACATTAGGACTGGACGTCCACCAGCACCAGCATCCAGAGAGCCTGTTCCGGCAGATCGCCTCGGGTTCAAAGATTGACCTTGTCATCATGGCCACCAGCCTTGGCAGTCAGGATACGGACACTCTGCAAACACTGTTCAGAAAACGGAGCGACAAGGCCGATTTCAATATTATCCTGCTGGTCAACAGTGTCGACCCTGTTACCCTTCTTTTCGTGCGCCAGCAATACGGATGTCTCTGTATATCCAAGCCCCTGCGCAAACAGGAAATAATTTCTGCACTGGAGTCACTGTTTTCTCCGCAGCATCCGAAACAAACAACAGAGATATCAACAGGCAATAATGTTATTGACAGCTTGTCCGGTTATAAAATACTGGTTGCGGAAGACAATGAAATAAACACCAAACTCATCGCACACATACTCACTCAGGCTGGCGCATCGGTGTCTCTGGCTGAGAATGGTCAAGAGGCCATTGCTCGCTGCAAAAATACGTCTTTCGACGCTATTCTCATGGACATACATATGCCGGTAATGAATGGCATTCAGGCGACTCAACGGATCAGAGGTCAGGAAATGGAAAATGAACATATTCCTATTATTGGCCTCACCGCCAGCCTTCTGGATACGGATCGGGAGAATTATTTCCAGGCGGGGATTGATGCCATGCTGGTTAAGCCTGCCGACAATGAGCAATTAATTGCGCTTATAAGGAAGCTCTGTACGCAGCCTGCATCGTCACAGAGGGATTATTTACAAACCCCACCTCCGGTGGATGCCGCTACAGGCAACCCCTCGCCGATACAGGTATCACTGACATCCATGCTGATCAAGGAAATACCTGATGTCCGTGTCAGGATGCAAACCGTCAGTGATGCGGGGGACTGGCAACAGCTGCAGGAAATCTCGCACAAGTTCCTCGGCGGCCTGGGCTATTGTGATGCCAAAGAATTACAGGCAGCGGCCAGTCGCCTCCACCGGTGTTTGATATCAGGACAACACAACACCATTGCCGGCGCACTCGCTGATGTCTTTGTGGAAATGGACAGACTGCTCGCACAATATAAAAGCGAGAGTAAATAACTGTGCGCCATCACTCCGCTGGCAGACAAAAACCTCTCAAATACTGCAGAAACTCGCCTTTGAGTTGCGGATGCTTTAAGGCATATTCCACAGTGGCCTTGAGGTAACCGATCTTGCTGCCGCAGTCGTAGCGCTGGCCGTCAAACTGGTAGGCCATTACCACCTCTTCGTCAAGCAGGTCGGCAATGGCATCCGTCAGCTGGATTTCGCCTCCCGCGCCTTTGCGGGTATTTTCGAGCAGGGCAAAGATCCTCGGTGTCAGGATATAGCGGCCGACGACGGCCAGATTCGATGGTGCCTCGTCAATTCGCGGCTTTTCAATGATCTGTTCAACACGCCCGAGACGCTGATCTTTTTTCTCCAACCGCACGATGCCGTACTTGTCCGTCTCCTGTGCATCGACTTCTTCCACACCCAGCAGGCTGCACTGCTGCCGGGCAAACAATTCGGCCATCTGTGACAGACAGCCGTGCTGGCCGCCATCGATCAGATCATCGGCCAGGATGACCGCAAACGGATCATCACCGACAACACTCTTCGCGCACAGTACGGCATGACCCAGCCCCAGCGCCTCCGGCTGGCGGATATAGACACAATTCACACCGGACGGCAGAATGTCCTGCACAATATCCAGCAGGGTCTGTTTGCCGCGCTGTTCGAGCTCATATTCCAGCTCAAAGTTGCGATCGAAGTGATCTTCGATGGCGCGCTTGCTGCTGCTGGTGACGAAGATCAGTTCAGTCACACCGGCGGCCACCGCCTCCTCCACCGCGTACTGGATCAGCGGTTTGTCGACGATGGGCAACATTTCCTTGGGGTTTGCCTTGGTGGCCGGCAAGAAGCGCGTACCCATACCGGCAACGGGAAAGACAGCCTTGCGAATTCCCTGTGTCATTGCTTATTACTCTTTATCCTGTTGACTGAAATAACCAACGTACCTTTATCTGGCAAAGGAGCGCAATGACGTGCCCAACAAGGTGCACGGAAACGTTGATCACGCTGCGCTTTGCTCAACCCACCTATCTTGTCTAAGCAAAAAAAGGGGCCTTGTGGCCCCTTTTTTGTCACGCAACGGGGGCCTTACTCGGCACCCACTGCCTTCATGCTGAGACGGATGCGGCCCTGCTTGTCGATCTCCAGCACCTTGACCTTGATCACATCGCCTTCGGACAGCTTGTCGCTGACGTTCTCGACACGCTCGTCGGAAATCTGCGAAATGTGCACCAGCCCGTCCTTGCCCGGCAGGATGGTGACGAAGGCACCGAAGTCCATCAACTTGGCGACCTTGCCTTCATAGATCTTGCCCACTTCGACGTCGGCGGTGATCTGCTCGATCAGACGCAACGCCTCTTCGCCGGCGGCACTGTCCACGGAGGCGATCTTGATACTGCCGTCGTCTTCAATGTCGATGCTGGCACCGGTCTGCTCGGTAATCGAGCGGATGGTGGCGCCGCCCTTGCCGATTACGTCGCGGATCTTGTCCGGATGGATCTTGATGGTCAGGTAGCGCGGTGCAAACTCAGACATTTCTTCACGTGGCGAGGTGATCGCCTCGTTCATTTTGCCGAGGATGTGCAGATAACCCTCTTTGGCCTGACCCAGTGCCTGCGCCATGATATCGCGGGTAATACCCGTGATCTTGATATCCATCTGCAAGGCGGTCACACCATCTTCAGTACCGGCAACCTTGAAATCCATATCGCCGAGATGATCTTCGTCACCGAGGATGTCGGACAACACGACAAAGTCATTCTCGTCCTTAATCAAGCCCATCGCGATACCGGCCACGGGTGACTTGATGGGCACGCCGGCATCCATCAGCGCCAGGCTGGTGCCGCATACGGAGGCCATGGAGCTGGAACCATTGGACTCGGTGATTTCCGACACCACACGGATGGAATACGGGAATTCGTCCACATTGGGCATCACCGCCAACACGCCTCGCTTGGCCAGACGGCCGTGGCCGATCTCGCGGCGCTTGGGGCTGCCGACGAAGCCGGTCTCGCCGACGCAGAAGGGCGGGAAGTTGTAATGCAGCATGAAGGGTTCTTTACGCTCTCCTTCGATGGCATCAATGATCTGTGCATCACGCGCGGTGCCCAGCGTAGTCACCACCAGGGCCTGTGTCTCGCCGCGGGTAAACAGCGCCGAGCCGTGGGTACGCGGCAGCAGGCCAACACGCACATTGATGGGACGCACGGTGCTCTTATCACGGCCATCAATGCGCAGCTCACCGGCAATAATGCGGCTACGTACAATACGCTTTTCCAGTTTGCCGATAGCCTCTTTTACATCACCAGCGGCAAATGCGGACTCATCACCGTCAGCACACAACTTTTCGACCACAGCGCTGCGAATCTCACTCAGGCGTGCATAACGATCCTGTTTGTCGCTGACCTGATAGGCTGCGTTCAGGTCGGCATCGGCCAGCTCGGCAACACGGTCGGCTAGCTCGGTATTGGCCTCGGGTGCAGTCCAGTCCCAGGGGGTCACACCGGCCTCGGTAACCAGCTCACGAATGGCCTGAATGACGACCTGCATCTGCTCGTGGCCAAACATCACGGCGTCCAGCATCACCTGTTCTGGCAGCTCCTTGGCCTCGGACTCCACCATCAGCACGGCATCCGCGGTACCGGCAACCACCAGATCCAGTGCAGACTCCTTCAGCTGTTCGGCAGTCGGGTTAAGCAGATATTCACCGTCCTTGTAACCCACGCGCGCACCACCAATAGGACCACTGAAAGGCACACCGGCGAGGGACACGGCTGCAGAGGCGCCGATCATGGCGGGGATATCGGGATCGATGGCGGGATCCAGCGAAATGACGGTGGCGATAACCTGCACCTCATTGATGAAGCCCTTGGGGAACAGCGGACGCAGCGGGCGATCGATCAGACGGCTGGTGAGGGTTTCCTTCTCACTCGGCCGCCCTTCACGCTTGAAAAAGCCACCCGGGATCTTGCCGGCGGAATAGGTGCGTTCCTGATAATTGACGGTGAGGGGGAAAAAGTCCCGGCCCGGATCGGCTTCCTTGCGGGCAACACAGGTCACCAGCAGGGTGGTATCGCCCAGACTGATCATCACCGCACCATCGGCCTGACGGGCAACTTCACCCGTTTCCATCGTCAGGGTCTGGTCGCCATACTGTATGACTTTCTTGATAGACATTTTTGGGATTCCTTAGAAGAAAATTACACCGGTTAAACAAGGTTGGTTGAACAACTGACTCGTCAATGCAGTTCTTGCATGCAGCCCTGCAAAACGCAGACCTGCAAAGGCCCGGTCACACGAATGTGCCGGGCCTTCCTGTTGGCAGGAAACCCCCTGCCGCGCAACACGGCAGGGAACCTTGCATCTCATCTCTTGCACGGGGCGCAAAAGATTGTCGAATAACGGGCTCAAGGAACCGCTGATCAATTCATGACAGGCTGCCATGAGTCCAAAATCGCCAATCCCCGCGTTGCTGATTTTGCCAATAATCCCCGCTATTGGCTGCGATCAGCGCCTTGGTCTTGACGATTTTGAATCTCATGTCAGCTCACCCAGAATTAATCAGAGGATCCTTAGCGACGCAGGCCAAGACGTGAAATCAGGTCACGGTAGCGCTCGACATTCTTACCCTTGAGATAGTCCAACAGCTTGCGGCGACGGCTGACCATGCGCAACAGGCCCTGGCGGGAATGGTGATCATGGATGTGGGATTTGAAGTGTCCGGAAAGATGATTGATGCGGGCGGTCAGCAGGGCCACCTGAACCTCAGGGGAACCGGTGTCGGTTTCGGCGCGCGCATAATCCTTGACGATCTGTTCTTTCTGCTCGGCAGACAATGAAGACATACATACTCCTAGTATTGGATGATTGAATGAGCGAAGCCGGTTACTAGGTCCAGCCTCGCCAGAGAGTGCGCGATTCTACCCCATTTCCGCTTGTGCAACCACAGGGGATAGCGGGAAATCGCGGTATTTATCCAGGCAACTTCGACCCGGGAGCTGCTCAGCTCGACGGCACCAGCAGCCGCTTCGGCGCCACGCGGCCATCGTCGAGTACCGTACCCAGGCCCAGAAATTCCTCGTCACCGCGATACAGGCGTACCCAGCCACGGTCCTTGAGCTGCGGCACGAATACCGGCTGCCCCTGGCGCAGATAAAAGCTGGCATCTTCGGACAAGCGCACCGTCGGCCACTCCGGCAGCGCATCGCCGGCGGGCAGCAACAGGGCATCCAACGCCTCGAAACCCTGCTCAGCCAGAGACTCCAGAGTCTCGACATCCACCATGCGCGCCATTTTCAGGCCACCAACAGCGGTGCGGCGCAGCACGGCAATATGTGCACCGCAGCCCAGCGTCTCGCCGACATCCTCGGCCAGGGTGCGGATGTAGGTACCCTTGGAACAACGTACGTCGATCTCCAGCTCATCGCCGTCAAGGCGCAACAACTCGATGCTATGAATAGTCACCTCGCGCGCCTTGCGCGCCACCTCGATGCCCTGGTGCGCCAGCTTGTACAGCGGTACCCCCTGCTGTTTGATGGCCGAGTGCATGGGGGGAATCTGCATTTGTGTGCCGAGAAACCTCTCCAGCACCTCGATGACCTGTTCACGCGTGAGCGGGCCGACCGGCCGTTCCTCGATCACCTCGCCATCGGCATCGCCGCTGTTGGTCTTCACCCCCAACTTGCACACGGCACGGTACTGTTTATCGGCATCGAGCAGAAAGCCAGAGACCTTGGTGGCCTCGCCGAGGCAGATGGGCAGCATGCCGGTAGCCAGTGGATCGAGGCTGCCCGTGTGTCCGGCCTTATTGGCGTTGAACAGGCGTTTGACCTGTTGCAGGGCACGATTGGAGGTCAGCCCGATGGGCTTGTCCAGCAGCAGGATGCCGTGAACATTGCGCCCGCGATTTCGCCGTCGTGCCAAGATATTGCTCCAGTATCTGTGTAAAACCAGAAGAATCGAGATGATGTTGCTTAGGGGGTGTTAACAATCATTTTGACAATCCTGCCAAAATGATTGTTAGCACCCCCTAGTCGTCGTCGGAAGACTTCTGCCCGCGCACGGCTTCGTTGATCAGCGCCGTCAGACGGTTACCGCGCTCCATGCTGAGATCACGCTGGAAGTGCAGCGCGGGGGTGGTACGCAGCTTGAGCCGGCGGGCCAATGCACTGCGCAGAAAACCCGCCGCCTTGTTCAGCACCTTGGCGGTAACATCCGCCTGGGCCTCGTCACCCAGCACGGTGAAATGCACCTTGGCATGTTCAAACTCGTGACTGACCTCAACCGCCGTAATCGTCACCATGCCCACGCGCGGGTCACGGATTTCCGTCTGGATCAGCTCCGCCAGTTGGCGCTGGATCTCATCCCCGACACGTTGTCCCCGACTGTATTCTTTGGCCATGGGTGATCTGTCCGCCGCTTACAGCGTACGCTCCACCTTGACCTGCTCGAACACCTCGATCTGGTCACCGGCCTTGACGTCGTTGTAGTTCTTCACACCGATACCACATTCGGTGCCGGCGCGCACTTCCTGCACGTCATCCTTGAAGCGACGCAGGGATTCCAGCTCGCCCTCGTAGATCACTACATTGTCACGCAGCACGCGGATAGGGTTGTTCCGTTTGACCGTGCCTTCGACCACCATACAGCCGGCGATGGCACCCAGCTTAGGTGAACGGAATACATCGCGCACCTCGGCCAGACCAACGATCTGTTCCTTGAACTCCGGCGCCAACATGCCGGTCATGGACGACTTGATCTCTTCGATGACGTCGTAGATCACACTGTAATAATGCAGATCCACGCCCTCTTCCTCGATCAGACGCTTGGCAGAGGCGTCGGCACGCACATTGAAACCAATGATGATGGCCTCGGAGGCCACCGCCAGGTTGACGTCGGACTCGTTGATGCCACCGACGCCGGAGGAAACGATATTCACCCGCACCTCCTCGGTGGACAGCTTGGTCAGCGACTCGCTGAGCGCCTCGGCGGAACCCTGCACATCGGCCTTGATAACCAGATTGAGGGTACTGACCTTGCCCGCTTCCATCTGCGAAAACATGCTCTCCAGCTTGGCCTTCTGTTGACGAGCCAGCTTAATGTCACGGTACTTGCCCTGACGGAACAGCGCCACTTCACGCGCCTTGCGTTCGTCAGCCACCACGACAACCTCATCGCCGGCACTGGGCGTACCGGACAGGCCCAGCACTTCCACCGGCATCGACGGGCCTGCAACCTTGATCGGCTTGCTATTTTCATCCAGCAACGCACGCACGCGGCCGTATTCATGGCCGGCCAGCACCACATCGCCCTTTTTCAGGGTGCCACTCTGCACCAGCACGGTGGCCACCGGGCCGCGGCCCTTGTCGAGGCGCGCCTCGATAACAACACCGCGCGCCGGGCCATCCTTCACGGCCTTCAATTCCAGCAATTCGGCCTGCATGGAAATGGCCTCCAGCAGGGCGTCCACGCCTTCACCAGTGAGCGCGGAAACGTGCACGAACTGGGTGTCGCCACCCCAATCCTCGGGAACCACTTCCTCGGCCACCAATTCCTGTTTGACGCGATCCGGCTGTGCATCCTCTTTGTCGATTTTGTTGACCGCAACGATCATCGGTACCCCAGCCGCCTTGGCATGCTGGATAGCCTCACGAGTCTGCGGCATCACGCCGTCATCGGCGGCAACCACCAGCACCACGATATCGGTGGCCTTGGCGCCACGCGCACGCATGGCGGTAAAGGCCGCGTGTCCCGGCGTGTCGAGGAAGGTGATGGGGCCATGAGGTGTATCCACCTGATAGGCGCCTATGTGCTGGGTAATACCACCCGCCTCGCCCGCCGCCACCCTGGCCTTGCGGATGTAATCCAGCAGCGAAGTCTTGCCATGGTCGACATGCCCCATGATGGTGACGACCGGGGCGCGGGAAACCTCTTCGGCCCCGCTTTCATCCACAGTGATCAACGCCTCTTCGACGGCATTGTCCTTCACCAGCTTGACCGTGTGACCCATTTCTTCGACCACGATACTGGCCGTTTCCTGATCCAGCACCTGGTTGATGGTCGCCATGGTGCCCATATTCATCATGACCTTGATGACCTCGCCAGCCTTCACGGCCATCTTCTGTGCCAGTTCGGCGATCGTCATGCTTTCGGGAATCGCCACTTCGCGCACAATAGGCGCTGTCGGCTTCTCAAACGCGTGCTCACCCGAGCTGGCGGTAACGGCGGTTCGGCGCGCACCCCGTCCCTTTTTCTTACGACGACCCGACTTGCTGGCGTCGACATGCAATTCCTTGCGGCCATACTTGGTGGCCTTGTCCTTGCTGGCGCCACGTTTGGGGCGCTTGTTGTCTGTCGCCGCAGGCGTGGGTGCAGCAGCAACGGCGGATACCGCAGCTTCCTTCTGCAACTGCACAACCTTCTCGCGCTCTTCCTGCTCCCGGCGTGCCGCTTCAGCGGCCTTGAGCTCGGCTTCTGCTTCGCGCGCCTTGGCCTCTTCGGCCTCACGCTGACGACGCTGCTCATCGGCCTCACTGGCCTTGCGTTGCTCCTCGAGGCGCTCCTCATCCATCTTGGCCTTCTCGGCCTTGATGCGTTCGGCGTCTTCGGTCACCACTTCGCTGCGCTTCACGTAGGTGCGTTTTTTGCGCACTTCCACGTTCACCGTCTTGCTGCGACCGACAGTACGCCCCTGGCTGCTGCCCGGCACTTTAAGCTCGCTGACCGTCTTACGCCGCAAGGTCACCTTACGCGGTTCCGTGCTCGCGCCTCCCTGCGAACCATGCGCACTGCGCAGGGACTCCAGCAGCTTCTGCTTTTCTTCGTCGCTAACGGTCTGATCCGGAGACTCGAAAGTCATGCCGGCCTTGTCCAGTTGGCTGAGCAGACGCTCGGGCGATACGCCCAGAACATCTGCGAGTTGTTTTACGGTCACACCCGCCATACTTTCCCCCGGAAACCTTAACCCTGCTGCTCGTCAGCAGGCGACTCTTCTGCAAACCATGGTGCCCGCGCGGTCATGATCAACTCGCCCGCCCGCGCCTCGTCCAAACCTTCGATATCCAGCAAGTCATCCACCGACAGTTCGGCCAGATCTTCCATGCTGATAACCCCGCGACTGGCCAGAACATAGGCCAGATGCTGATCCATGCCTTCCATATTCAGCAGGTCGTCGTCCGGTTTTGCCTCTTCCAGCACTTCTTCCTGCATCAGGGCGCGGGTCAACAACACATCCTTGGAACGGTTGCGCAGTTCCTGCACCATAGCTTCATCGAATTCTTCAATCTGCAGCATTTCTTCAAGCGGTACATAGGCCACTTCATCAATGCTGGTAAACCCTTCCTGCATCAGGATGTTGGCGACTTCCTCGTCCACATCCAGCTGCTCCATGAACAGCTGCAGCGCGGCCTGACCCTCGGCCTCACTCTTTTCCTGAGCCTGCTGCTCGGACATCACATTGATGTTCCAGCCGGTCAGCTCGCTGGCAAGGCGCACATTCTGGCCACCACGGCCGATGGCCTGTGACAGCTGTTCCTCTTCCACCGCGATATCCATGGAATGGCTGTCTTCATCCATGATAATGGAGACCACTTCGGCCGGTGACATGGCGTTGATCACGAACTGGGCCGGATTTTCGTCCCACAGAATAATATCGACACGTTCATCGGCCAACTCATTGGAGACCGCGCGCACGCGTGAACCGCGCATGCCGACGCAGGCACCAACGGGATCAATGCGTGGATCATTGCTCTTTACCGCAATCTTGGCGCGGAAACCCGGGTCGCGGGCGGCGCCGAGAATCTCGATCAAGCCCTCACCCACTTCCGGCACTTCCAGCTGGAACAGGGCCACCAGCAGCTCAGGTGCGGTGCGGCTGACAAACAGCTGCGGGCCACGCGGCTCCAGGCGGACGTCTTTCAGGTAACCGCGCAGGCGGTCACCGGGACGGATGGCCTCGCGGGAGATCATGTCCTCACGCGGAATCAGTGCCTCGACATTTTCGCCCAGATCCAGGATCACGTTGCCCTTGTCCAGGCGCTTGACGATGCCCATCACCAGCTCGCCCTTGCGGTCCTTGAAGGACTCGACGATACGCTCACGTTCGGCCTCGCGCACCTTCTGCACGATCACCTGCTTGGCGGCCTGCGCGGCGATGCGGCCAAACTTGGTGGACTCCATAGGCTCCTCGATGAAGTCACCGACCTGAATATCCGGGTTCTGCTTGCGCGCATCACTGATTTTGATCTGGCGATCGGGGAACTCGAGCTCTTCTTCACCCTCTTCGGTAACGTCCTCGACCACCTCCCAGCGACGGAAGGTGTCGTAATCACCGGTATCACGATCAATCGCCACGCGGACGTCGATATCCTCCGGGATCAGCTTCTTACTGGCAGTCGCCAGAGCCGCCTCGATGGCACCGAAGATGACTTCACGGTCAATGCCCTTTTCATTGGACACTGCGTCTACAACGAGCAAAATCTCTTTGTTGTTCATTGCACTCTGCCTTAAATACATAAAGAGCCGAATCAGCCGCGGCCCTTCTCCTCAAACGCTTGCGCGTCCCCACCTTGTTTCAGTACACGTTCCAAACACCGGGGTGTCCTGAGTGAAAATCTGCTACGCCGTCAATATAATCTGGACGGCGTACTAGAACTGCGGCACCAGATTCGCCCTGTCAATCGAGGCCAACGGCACCCGTACCTCTTCGCCGTCCACCAGCAGCTGGACCTCACCGTCCTGAACACCCACCAGCACACCGCGGAACTTGCGACGACCCTCGAGCGGCGCATCCAGGCGCAGCTTGACCTCGGAACCGGCAAAGCGCTCAAAATGCGCGGCGCTAAACAGCGGCCTGTCCAGTCCCGGCGAAGAGATCTCCAGGCTGTAATGCCCCTTGATGATATCTTCCACGTCCAACACACCACTCAGTTGATGGCTGACACGCTGGCAGTCCTCAACCTTGATGCCATCTTCAGCATCGATATAGACGCGCAACAGGCCATCACGGCCCTGGGCCAGATATTCCACACCCACCAGTTCGTAACCCAGTGATTCCACCACGGGTTCAATCACATTCAGCACGTTAGCCGGCGCCTGGCGCATGCATAACTCCACGATTCACTTTCATGCGTACCAGAGACCTAAAAACCCCTGCCGCAAAAACAAAAAATGGGCCCGAGGCCCACACGATCCACTACATCCTGTCAGGCGCGGATTATAGCGCCCGTGAGCCTTTCAGCCAAGCCGTAAAAAACCGGCTGCACTGAAAAAAATCTAAAAAAAAGCCTCGTAACCGAGGCATTCTTTTTCTTCTCTCGAATAAGTTGGTAGCGGGAGCAGGATTTGAACCTACGACCTTCAGCGGCTGCGCCGGATGAAAGCCGAGAGATCGGAAGAGCACACGTCTGAACTCCAGTCACACTGATATATCTCGTATGCCGTCTTCTGCTTGAAAAAAAAAAAACACCCATCTCTCTTCATTCCTTAATTAAATGTTGAATGAACTAATTTACCTTCCGTCTATACTCTCAC
>CAJVYS010000023.1 GCA_913009875.1 uncultured Gammaproteobacteria bacterium
TTATGTGTGTTTTTTTTTTTTTTTTTTGTCTTTATTTTTTCTAGTTGTTTTTTTTTTTTTTCAAGCAGAAGACGGCATACGAGATATATCAGTGTGACTGGAGTTCAGACGTGTGCTCTTCCGATCTGATCATGCGCTTAAGCTGCTCGTTCATAGATCGTGGTTGGTATTCACCAGAGCCAGCTTTTCGTGGTGAGAGCTTGTAGGGTTCGCCTCGGTCATTCAAAAAGAACTTACTCTCAGGAGAAACCCCGCGATATGCAGACAGATTGGATATCCCTACCCCCTTGGCAACCCGCCATCCAACATACCCCTCGAAGAACGGTAATACATGATCTTCCGTGTGGCACTCTCTGGAGATGCCGTTGAATGCAACGTGGCCCGGTAGCACCCAGATCCGTAGGAATTCACCATCTTCAGCCAGCACGTCTTTTACTGAAAGCAGGGACATCTCGTAGGAGGTTAACCCCCAATACACCGCCCCCATGACTAACGCAACATTTCTCCGCCCAAAAGGTGGCGCTGCGTTGTTGTCCAGTAGCTGCTGAATATCGCTTTCCGTAAATAGTCTTTCGGTTGCCATACTTTTGTCAGTTCGTTTGTCACAAAGCAACATTATATATTGTTATGTGACCTATATAGACCGGTTTTGTCAGTCGTGCAATGCGCGACATATGTGCAATGTGACACTTCGGGTGCCGTTATATGCCCTCAATTTGACTCCAGCCGGTGTGGCCACTGAGTTCATTGGAATATTCCAGGTGCTGATATTGTTCTGAAGTCCAGTGGTTTCAACTGGCTTCCTGGATGCCGGAACAATTAAGCTTGTACCGGGCTTGATCCGGTATCCAGCATGACGATATGAAAGTTCACAGAACAGCCGTGATATGCGATAGGCCTCTCATGCGACTTCGTGGCACTTTAGTCTTCTTGTGCGGGGTATCATCTGGTGCTAATGTTAAGATCAAATGATCTGGATCGGTGTGAAATCCCCACCGCTTTTTGTGTCGGCGAAGGAGAGAAAACCAATGATACAGGCCGAAAAAATAGCTGCCGTCATGGGTATGCCCTGCAAACTGCATTCGCTCGGCGAGCTATCCGACGCCGTGGCCCAGGGTTTACCCAAAAAGGTGTTACAGGCCACCCTCAAACACATCACCACTGACCGTGAAGTGGCCAAGCGAATCAGTGACCAACTTATCTCCCCGGCGACCTTTAAACGAAGACGTACTGTGCTCACCCCACAGGAAAGTGAACGCGTGGAGCGCCTTGCGCGTGTCTTTGCCACGGCCTATGAGGTCTGGGACGATGAAGAGGATACCCGTCAATTCCTCTTCACGCCCCACCCCATGCTTAATCATCACCGACCGATCGACGCCGCCATGTCTGAACTCGGTGCCCGCCAAGTAGAAGAGATCCTGTGGAACCTCCAGTATGGTTTCCCGGCGTAAAACTAAAACGGCGCTACACTCGCAGACCGCCTCTCGAAAGACCACGTCAGGCATCACAGCATACCGCATTGGCGACAGTCGTTTCCCGCTATTCGATGGACGTGGCGCCATGCTGAAAGGAGCCCGATGGAATTCACCGGGTCGCCCGGCTATCTGTGCCGCTTTAACCCAGGCCTGCGCCATGCTGGAAATTCTGGCCTGCGCCAATACAGGTAAAGTACCAAGGCATCACAAACTGATTACCATCGATATCCCCAGCACCGTTGCCGTTGAGCAGATCGATCTTTCGCAGGTGCCCGGATGGGGTGATCGCAATTACCTGAAGAGCCGCCTCTACGGCGATCAATGGCTCACTGAACAACGCTCCGTCGCACTTATTGTGCCATCGGTTATTGCGAGCTATGACCACAACATTGTGATCAACCCACTGCATCCTGACAGTTCAAAGCTCACCATCAGTTGCGCAGAGGATATGCAATGGGGTGAACGATTATTCAGGTAACCGTATAGTCGAAAAAGTCTGTACAGTTAGCGTTTCTGAATTTGCAAACAGACGTAATAGTGGTCAGCAATATGACAACAAACACCGAGGTTGGCGGGGTGATCCTCGCCGGTGGTCAGGCCCGGCGCCTGGGGGGTGTGGACAAGGGTTTGATCGAGCTGTGCGGCAGCACCATGATCGAGCACAGCATTCATACCTTTGCCCCGCAAGTACAGCCGCTGATGATCAGCGCCAATCGCAATCTGGCGCACTACCGCGCCTTCGGCTTTGAGGTCATCGAAGACCGGTTCGGCTCCTTTGAAGGGCCGCTGGCCGGTCTGTGGCGCGCGCTGGAGGCCGCCCGGACTCCCCTGCTGGCCACCCTGCCCTGCGATGCGCCGCTGGCGCCGGATGACTTCGTTGCCCGCCTGCACCGCCATTTCATTCCAGGCCAGACGCTGGCCGCCATCGCCCACGACGGCGAACGCCTGCAGCCGCTGTTTGGCCTGTTCAGCCGTGAGGTGTCTTCAGGGCTGGCGGATTTTCTCGATCAGGGCGGCAGAAAGGTTCATGACTGGGTAAAATCACTCGACCCGGTGCGGGTGGATTTCTCCGATTGTGTTGAGGCCTTTCGCAATGTGAATACTGCCGAAGACCTGGCGGCCATACGGGACAAGATTCAATGTCAGACATAATCATAAACCAGACCCTCTCCCATGCCCGCGTGCCCGTGATCGGCTTTGTGGCCTTCAGCGGCACCGGCAAGACGACCCTGCTGACCCACTTGATCCCGCGCTTGCGCGAACAGGGGGTGCGGCTGGCCGCGGTCAAACACTCTCACCACCGCTTTGATATCGATACGCCCGGCAAGGACAGTTACGAGCTGCGCAAGGCCGGCGCCGAGCAGATGTTGGTGGCCTCTCAGCGACGCTGGGCGCTGATGGTGGAAAATACCGACAGCGGCGAAGAGCCTTGCCTGAATGAACTGATCGGCCACTTCGACCAGTCCTGCATCGATCTGATTCTGGTAGAGGGCTTCAAGCATGAGGCCTTCCCCAAGATTGAGCTGCACCGGCCGGAACTCGGCCACGGCCTGCTGTATCCCGATGATGCCAATATTATTGCCTTTGCCTGTACTGAGGCCGGGGTCATGAATACCTCGGCGCGCCCTGTTCCCTTTCTGGATCTGAACCGGCCGCAGGAGATTGCCGACTTTCTGATTACTCGTTTTGCCCTGACACCTAGTGTAATAATCGATTCCACAGATATAAAAGGTTGAACCCATGACAGACAAGACACCGCCGCTGCACGCCTGCGACGATTTTGATCCGAATTCAGTGCATGTCGACGAGGCCCGCAAACGTATCCTCGATACATTGAATACCGTGAGTGGCATCGAACAACTTGCGGTGCGGCAATGCCTCAGCCGGGTTCTCGCCGAGGACATCCATTCCACCATTGATGTGCCCTCACATATCAACTCGGCCATGGACGGCTATGCCCTGCAAGGCGACGATATCCCAGCCGATGGCACGGCCAGTCTCGACATCATCGGTCGCGCCATGGCCGGTGCCCCGTTCCCGGGCAGCGTGGCCACGGGACAATGCGTGCGCATCATGACCGGGGCCAAGATGCCGCAGGGTGCCGATACGGTCATCATGCAGGAAAATGTCACTGTCGAGGGTGAGCGGATCATCATCGGCAGCGGCCACAAAGCGGGACAGAATGTGCGCCAGGCTGGCGAGGATCTGGCTACTGGCGAGTGTGTATTCAGTGCCGGCAAGCTCATCACCCCGGCCGATCTCGGCATGCTGGCCTCCATGGGCATTGCCGAGGTGCGGGTGCAGCGGCGGGTACGCGTGGCCTTTTTCTCCACCGGTGATGAACTGCGCAGTGTCGGTCAGCCACTGGGCGACGGCCAGATTTATGACAGCAACCGCTATACCCTGCATGGCATGCTGACTCGCCTGGGCGTCGAGCTGCTGGACATGGGTGTGATTGCGGATCGCCGCGATGATATCGAAAATGCCTTTCAGAGTGCCGCACAGATTGCGGACGTGCTGATCACCTCCGGCGGTGTGTCCGTGGGTGAGGCGGATTTTGTCAAGGAGACGCTGGAGAAGATCGGCGAGGTCAATTTCTGGAAGATTGCCATGAAGCCGGGCCGCCCACTTGCCGTTGGACGCATCGGGCAATGCCAATTTTTTGGTCTGCCCGGCAACCCGGTGTCCGCCATGGTGACCTTTTATCAATTCGTCCAGCCGGCGCTGCAACGCTTGTCCGGGCAGGCTGTGCCCCCTCCCCTGCTGCTGAAAGCAAGAACCACTTCAAAACTGAAAAAGGCGCCGGGTCGTATCGACTATCAGCGCGGCTGGCTGGAGACAGACGACCGGGGTGAGCTGGTGGTACAGAGTACCGGCCAGCAGGGCTCCGGCATGCTGAGTTCCATGGGCAAGGCGAACTGCTTTATCGTGTTGCCGTTGGAAAGCAAGGGTATTGAGGCCGGTAGTGTGGTGACCGTGCAGCCTTTTGCGGGGTTGATCTGAGCGTCTGTTTCACAACAGTCAGACATGAATGGGGGGGCCAGGCTGTATCTCCATTGGGCGGGTTTTCACCTGCCGAGGTCATCGTGCGCATGGCGCACACTACGGGCAGGTGTAGGGTGCGCCGTGCGCACGATATGGACAGGTATCTCTCTGTGAATTCCATCGCCCTGTGGCGAACTGAATGAATAGTCTATGTAGGATGCTGGTGAGCGGTAGCGAATCGCATCGATCGAGAGCGGTGACGCCTGCAATCACCAACACTCAGAACTTGATAACACGCGAACGATGCGGTTCGCTACCGCTCACCACATCCTACACGGAAGTCCGGACTTTCAGTCCGTAAATCTAGCAAGTAGCCTGGGTTGAGCCTGCGAAACCCGGGAGTTTATCGTGCCGCCTCCCCCGGGTTTCGCAGGCTCAACCCAGGCTACGTTTCTATCCCGAGGTCATCGTGCGCATGGCGCACGCTACGGGCAGGTGTAGTGTGCGCCGTGCGCACAATTAACCTATCGCGGCCACACACAGCGCCAGCAGGCTGCCCGGCATCAAACCCAGGTAAAGTATGCCCAACGCATTGGCGGACAGGATGATGCGCATGTCGGCCGTGGTCTCCAGCGGTGACGTATCGACCGGCTTGTCGAAATACATCAGCTTGATGACACGAAGATAATAGAACACACCGATGATGGAGAAGATCACACCAAGCACGGCCAGCCAGGTCAGGCCAACGCCAACGACGGATTGCAGCACCGCCAGCTTGGCATAGAAACCAACGGTCGGCGGAACACCGGCCATGGAGAACATCAGGATCAGCATCATGAAGGCAAACCAGGGGCTGCGTTCACTCAGGCCCTTGAAGTCTTCCAGTCGATCCGCCTCAAAGCCGGAACGGCTCAACAGCAGGATCATGCCGAAGCCACCGGCGGCCATCAGCGCGTAGGTAATGGCATAGAACATGGCGGAGGAATAACCCTCCGCGGTGCCGGCCAGGATTCCCAGCAGCAGGAAGCCGACATGGGAAATGGTCGAATAGGCCAGCATGCGCTTGATGTTGGCCTGTGCGATGGCAACGATGTTACCCACCGCCATGGACAGTACCGCCATGATGATGAGGATCTCCTGCCACTGCACATGCATGTCGCCCAGCCCTTCCACCAACAGGCGCATGACCATGGCGAAAGCGGCGATCTTCGGCGCAGCGCTGATGTACAGGGTAATGGCCGTCGGTGCGCCGTGGTAGACATCGGGCAACCACATGTGGAATGGCACCGCTCCCAACTTGAAGGCCATGCCGACGATCACCAGCACCATGCCGAGGCTGGCGACCATCATCTTCGAGTCATCCAGGGACTTGATGGCGGCATTGATCTCCGCCAGATCCAGACTGCCGGTGATGCCATAAATAAGTGACATGCCGTACAACAACATGCCCGAAGCCAGTGCTCCGAGAACGAAGTACTTCATCGCCGCTTCAGTGGCATTGATGGAGTCACGGTGCAGGGCGACCATGGCGTACATGCACAGGGAGAGCAGTTCCAGACCCAGATAGAGGGTGAGCATGTTTTGCGCGGAAATCAGCACCATCATGCCCAGCACACCAAACAGGCCAAGGGTAAAAAATTCACCCTTGAACAGGTTACGGGCGATCAGATAGTTGCGCGAATAGACGAATACCGCGGCGGTCACGAGGTAGACAAAGACCTTCAACACATCCCCCATGGGATCACTGACGAAGCTTCCACTGAAGGTCAGCACCGTTTCGCCCGTATGCAGGGTAATGGTCAACACGGCGGCGCCGACCAGGGTGGCGAGGGACATCAGGTAGGTAATCACCTTTTTGTCATCGCGCACATACAGGTCGGCAAGCAGGATCACGCAGGTCGCTGTGAGAACAAATATCTCCGGAACCGCCGGCAGGAGGTTCGGCATTTCAAAGCTGCTTGGGGTCATCATAGTTTCGAGTGCATCACTTGTTCAATAAGGTGGTCGACCGTTGCATGCATCACATCCAACAGCGGTGCGGGCCACAAACCCAGTGCGAGTACGGCAACGGCCAGTACGCCCAAGACAAAAAATTCACGCTTGTTGACATCCTTGAGGGCGGCAACATTGTCGTTGGCGACTTCGCCGAAGAGCACGCGCTTGACCATCCACAGGGTGTAGGCGGCGCCAAAGATCAGCGTGGTGGCGGCCAGGAAGGCGATCCAGAAGTTGGCCTTGAAGGCGGCTAGGATGACCATGAATTCACCAACGAAGCCAGAGGTCCCGGGCAGGCCCGCATTGGCCATGGCGAACAACACCATGAACGCGGCAAAGATCGGCATGGTGTTGGCAACACCACCATAGTCGGCAATCTGACGGCTGTGCATGCGGTCATACATAACACCGACACAGAGGAACATGGCGCCGGAGATAAAGCCATGGGAAATCATCTGCACCAGCGCGCCTTCGATGGCCATGGCCATGCCCTGGGTGCTGCCGGTATTTTCCAGGATGGCGAAGATGATGAAGAAACCCAGGGTGACGAAACCCATGTGCGCAATGGACGAATAGGCAATCAGCTTCTTCATGTCCTTTTGCACCAGGGCGACAAAGGCGATATAGACCACGGCGATCAGCGACAGGGTGATCATCAGCCAGTCCAGCTTCATCGAGGCATCCGGTGTAATCGGCAGACTGAAGCGCACGAAACCATAGGTGCCCATCTTCAGCATGATGGCCGCCAGGATCACCGAACCACCGGTGGGTGCTTCCACATGCGCGTCCGGCAACCAGGTGTGCACCGGCCACATGGGCACCTTGACGGCGAAGGCGATCAGGAAGGCGAGGAAGATCAGTATCTGCTCGGTCATCCCCAGCGGCATGTTCTGCATATCGAGAATGCCGAAGGAACCGGACTGAATATACATGTAGATCAGTGCGACCAGCATGAATACCGAACCGAGGAAGGTATACAGGAAGAACTTGATGGTGGCGTAAACGCGCCGCTCACCGCCCCAGATGCCGATGATCAGGAACATCGGGATCAGCATCGCTTCCCACAGCACATAGAACAGAATCGAATCCAGTGCGCAGAACACACCGATCATCAGGCCGTCCATGATCAGGAAGGCGGCCATGTATTGGGCGGGCTTGTATTTGATCACTTCCCAACCGGCTATCACCACCAGCACAGTGGAGAAGGCGGTCAGCAGTATCAGCGGCATGGAAATGCCATCGATACCCAGGTGGTAATTGATATTGAAGGCCGGGATCCAGCTGACGTATTCGACAAACTGCATCTGGTAGGTGCTGTTGTCGAAACCGGTCCACAGCGGGATCGTCAGCAGGAAGGTCAGTACGGAAACGGCCAGGGCGATCATACGCGCCAGCGGGGCCTGCTCGTCCTTGCTGAAAAACAGCACCAGCAGGCCGCCGATGATCGGCGTCCAGATGACCAAACTGAGTAGAGGCAAATCAGCCAACATGCAACAAGACCTTTTTCTGTTTTCTTTTCGTTTGAAATATTTGGGTTAGAAACCAATCGCCAGACTGATCAAGGCCAGCAAACCGACAATCATCGCGAAGGCATAGTGGTACAGGTAGCCGGTCTGCACATGACGAATCTTGCTGGAAAGCCAGCCAACACTCTTCGCCGTGCCATTGACGAGCAGCCCGTCGATCAATTTCGTATCACCAATATTCGAGAACAAACGCCCCAGCTTACGCGAACCACCGGCAAAGAAGCTGTCATAGAAGGCATCGAAGCCGTAGTTGTTTTCCAGCACCTTGTAGACCAGTGACAGCCTGTCCTTGATCATGGCCGGGATATCCGGACGCTTCAGGTAGAAGAAGGCTGCGGTCGCCACACCGGCCATGGCCAGCAGGAACGGCGGGGCCATCACACCATGGACGAGAAAGCCGCCAATACCCGTGTAACTCTCACCCAGCTGCGCGAGGACATCGTGCTCGGGCTTGACGTAGATGGCGTCACCAAACATGCCGGCGAACAGCATCGGTTCGATGAAGAAGGCGCCCGCAATCACCGAAGGAACGGCCAGGGCAAGCAAGGGCCAGGTCACCACCCTCGGACTCTCCTGCAAATGTTCCCGGGTGTGCTCATCCATGCGCTCTTTGCCGTGGAAGACCAGGAAGAACATGCGGAAGCTGTAAAAGGCGGTAATAAAGACACCCAGTACCACGGAAAAATAGGCGAATCCGGCGCCGGGGATCTGCGAGGCGTGCACGGCCTCGATGATCGCATCCTTGGAGAAGAAGCCGGAGAAGCCGGGGAAACCGATCAAGGCCAGGGAACCGATCAGCATGCACCAGTAGGTAATGGGCATGTATTTTTTCAGGCCACCCATCTTGCGGATGTCCTGTTCATGGTGCATGGCGATGATCACCGAGCCCGCCGCCAGGAACAGCAGGGCCTTGAAGGCGGCGTGTGTCATCAGGTGGAAAATACCGGCGGAATAGGCGGAAACGCCCAGCGCCACGGTCATGTAACCCAGCTGTGATAGCGTGGAATAGGCAATCACGCGCTTGATGTCATTCTGAATGATGCCCAGCAGACCCATGAACAGCGCAGTGATGGCACCGATGACGACAATAAAGCTCAGTGCGGTCTCGGTCAGCTCATAGATCGGCGACATACGGGCCACCATGAAGATACCGGCCGTCACCATGGTGGCGGCGTGGATCAGGGCGGAGATGGGGGTCGGGCCTTCCATGGAATCCGGCAGCCATACATGCAAGGGTACCTGCGCCGATTTGCCCATGGCGCCGATAAACAGCAGGATGCCGATGACCGTCAGCAGCGACCACTCGCTGCCGGGAATGATTTCGATGGTCAGGTCGGCCAATGCCGGGGCGGCATCGAACACGTCCTGATAATCCAGGCTGTTGAAATACATCAGCACTGCGGCAATGCCGAGGATAAAACCAAAATCGCCCACACGGTTGACGAGGAAGGCCTTGAGATTGGCGTAAATAGCCGTCTCACGCTTGAACCAGAAGCCGATCAGCAGGTAGGAGACCAGGCCCACCGCTTCCCAGCCAAAGAACAGCTGCAGGAAGTTGTTGGACATCACCAGCATCAGCATGGAGAAGGTAAATAGCGAGATATAGCAGAAGAAACGCTGGTAACCCGGATCGTCGCGCATATAGCCAATGGTATAGATATGCACCATCAGCGAGACGAAGGTGACCACCACGATCATGACGGCCGTCAGCGAGTCGATGAGGAAGCCGATCTCAAAACGGATGCCGTCACTGACCATCCAGGTATAAACCGCCTGGTTGTAGACCGCAGCACCATCGAAGATAACGTCTTTGAACACGATCACGGACATGACAAAGGAAATGGCCACACCCGTGATGGTGACCCAATGCGCACCACTGCGGCCGATCTTCTTGCCAAACAGGCCGGCGATGATGGCGCCGATCAGGGGGGCAAGAACGATGGTCAGATAGATATTTTCCATTTTCTTTTCCGGATCAGCCGTTCAACGAATTGATGTCATCGACATTGATGGATCTGCGATTGCGGAACAGCACCACGAGGATGGCAAGGCCTATCGCAGCCTCGGCGGCGGCAACTGTCAGAATGAAGAACACAAAGACCTGGCCCGCGATGTCTCCCAGGAAATGGGAGAAAGCGACAAAATTCATGTTCACCGCAAGCAACATAAGCTCCACGGCCATCAACAGAATAATGACGTTCTTCCGGTTAAGGAAGATGCCGGCAACACTGATGCAGAACAGAATCGCACCCAGTATCAGAAAATGTGACATCGAAATCATGTAATTCCCACCCGCGGTGAGTTGTCTAATTGAGTTATCTAATCAAGGCCGAACGTCGGTTGATGGGTTAACCGATGAAGACTTCAATCGTCCTGCTTTTCAGTTGCCATCTTGACCAGACGGACCCGGTCCTTGCTCTTGACCAACACCTGCTCCTCCGGCTTCATGAAGTTGGTCTTTACCCGTTTGCGCAATGTCAGGGCGATGGCGGCGATAATCGCCACGACCAGAATAACCGCGGCCAATTCAAAGGCGAACAGGTATTCGGTATACAGCACCAGGCCAATTTCCCGTGTATTGCTGTAGTCGGCGTCACGAGGTGGCGGCGCCGGAAATTTATCCAGGCCGAAACGCGCCGGCCCCACGATGTAGACCAGCTGCGCCACCATGATAACGGCGACCAGCAACCCGACCGGCAAATAGCGGGCAAAGCCTTCGCGTAGAACCGTCAGATTGATATCCAGCATCATCACCACAAACAGGAACAGCACCATCACCGCGCCGACATAGACCAGCACCAGCGTCAGGGCGAGGAATTCGGCTTCCAGCAGAATCCAGATCGCGGCACTGGTGAAGAATGCCAGCACCAGAAACAGGGCTGCAAACACCGGGTTGCGCACGGTAACGACCGCACCAGCGGATAGCACCAGCACCGTAGAAAATATGTAGAAAATTGTTTGTTCCACGCCTATACCGTCAATTGTTGATTATCGATACTTAGCATCGGCGGCACGATCTGCCGCAATCTGCTTCTCAAATTTGTCTCCGTGGGCAAGGAGTTTTTCCTTGGTCATATACAGATCTTCTCGCACATCACCGTAATACTCGAAGTGGCGTGTTTCGACGATGGCATCCACGGGGCAGGATTCCTCACAGAATCCGCAATAAATACATTTTGTCAGGTCAATGTCATAACGCGTGGTCCGGCGGCTGCCATCCTCACGTTCTTCCATATCAATGGTGATCGCCAGTGCGGGACACACGGCCTCACACAGTTTGCAGGCGATACAGCGCTCTTCGCCATTCGCATAGCGGCGCTGCGCATGCAGGCCGCGAAAACGCGGTGACATCGGGGTCTTCTCTTCCGGATACTGCACGGTAATCTTGCGCTTGAAGAAATAACGTCCGGTCAGTATCAGCCCCTTCATCAGCTCGATCAGGAAGAGACTCTTTATATAGTTGCTAATCGTCTTCATTCGTCTGCTTCCCGTTAATCGAACCACGGCCCGACATTGCCGACAACCATCGCCGCAACAACCATCAACCATACGATGGTGATGGGAATAAACACCTTCCAGCCCAGACGCATGATCTGGTCATAGCGATAGCGCGGATAGGTGGCGCGAATCCACAGGAACAGGAACATGAAAAAGGCGGTCTTGAGCAGCAACCAGTGGATACCACTGCCCAGCAACAGCCCCAGACCACCACCCGTCAGCATGGATTCGGGCAGGATGCCTTCGAAAGGCGACAGCCAGCCACCCATGAACATCGCCGCCGTCAGCAGGGAGATCAAAATAATATTCGCATACTCGGCGAGGAAGAAAACCGAGAAGGTCATGGCGGAGTATTCGACATGGAAACCGGCGACGATTTCCGATTCACCCTCGGCCACATCGAAGGGCGCACGGTTGGTTTCCGCCAGCCCGGAGATGAAATAGATGAGGAACAACGGCAGTAAAGGCCACATGAACCACTGGATCACACTGCCCTGCTGTGCCATCACGATTTCGCCCAGATTCAGGCTGCCGGCCGCCAACAACACGCCCACCAGAGCAAAACCCATGGCAATCTCATAAGAGACGATCTGTGCCGCTGAACGCAGCGCGCCAAGGAATGCATATTTTGAGTTAGAGGCCCAGCCGGCAATAATAATGCCGTAGACACCCAGCGAGGTCATGGCCAGGATATACAACAGGCTGGCGTCAATGTCCGCAATGACCAGGCCATCATCAAATGGCACCACGGCCCATGCCGCCATGGCAGGGCCAATGGTCAATATGGGGGCGAGAATAAACAGAAACAGGTTGGCGTTGGTCGGAAGAATGGTTTCCTTGAACATCAGCTTGACGGCATCGGCGATCGGCTGCAGCAGGCCGCGCGGGCCGACACGATTGGGGCCGATGCGGATCTGGATGTAACCGATGACCTTGCGTTCAGCCAGCGTCAGGTAGGCCACGGCGCCCAGCAGCGGGAGCAGCAGCGCAAAAATCTTTAAAAGGATGATCAGCAGTGTCACCAGGCCATCGGGCAGGAAACTTAGTGCTGACTGGATTGCCTCAAGCATCGATTATTCTCAGTCTTTCACGCAATATTCAAACACGCGTCCGCGCAACAGCCTGCAGGCTTTCGGCGCGACGCACAATTCCATCACCGGCATAGGCCGGGGGCTTACCGTATTCGACGGCAGAACCCAGCGACTCGGGGCAACGCCATGAAATGGTGTTATCTGCACGGGTATCCCCCACCTCGGTGGATAGCTCGGCAAGAACCTCGGACGATTCGATAAAGTCAAAACCATCGCAGTTGAACAGATTACCCAGTACCCGCAGTACCTTCCATGCCGGACGGGAATCCCCCAGTGGCGGCACCACGCCTTCAAAACTCTGCCAGCGTCCCTCGGCATTGACAAAGGTACCGGAGGTTTCGGTAAAGGGCGAAATCGGCAGTATGACGTCAGCATATGCCATCACGGCATCGCTTGAATAGGGGGTCAGGCTGACGACAAACTGCGCCTTCTCCATGGTTTCACGAGCGGCGCCGACACAATCCGCTTCCGGCTCGGTGTTGAGCAGCAGATAGGCCTTCATGTCCGAATCCAGCATCTGCGCGATATTCTTGCCATTCACCGAAGCGGGACGCCCCCCCGCCTTGCGATGCGGCAAGGCCCCTGCCTGCCAGGCGCCAGCGCCATTGCCACCGGCGGGCAAATAGCCGGGACGGCTGTCAGACAGTTCCGCGATTAGCGTCGCAATACTGCGAATGGCGCTGAATTGTGTATCGTTGATCGCCGCCTCGCCCATCAGCACCGAAGCAGACTGGCCATTGAGCAATGACTCGGCAATTTGGCTGTGCAAGTCCGCAACCTCAACAGACTTGCTCAGTGCCGCAAAACCCTCGGGGGCGGTCTTGGCGGATTTACCCAGCAAGGCCTTGGCGATGGCAACCAATTCCTCCAGCATGTTTGTGGAGACACGGCTGGCCAGCTGTGGGAAATGGTAGGAAAAATTGGCGGGACTGACGCTGGAAATCTTCCCGCCACTCAACGCAGCCTTGCGCAGACGATGCCCAATGATGGGTTGATCTCTGGATACGTCGGCGCCAATCAGCAGCACGGCATCATTACGTTCCAGATCGCCGATTGCCTGCCCCAGCCAGGGGAAGCCCGGCGCCTCTTCCTGATCCGAAAAATCCGTCTGTTTGAGGCGATGGTCGATATTGCCACAGCCGATTTCACGCATGAGCTTCTGCAGCAGATAAAGTTCTTCCAGCGTGGAAACCGGCGAGGCAAGCGCACCAATGTCATCAGAGCCCACTTGCTTGAGGCCATCGACGGCACGATGCAATGCGGTTTCCCAATCGGTCTCCTGCCATTCGCCCTCGACCTTTATCATCGGGGCCTGCACGCGCTCTGCACTATTGAGACCTTCATAGCTGAAGCGATCACGATCCGACAACCAGGTTTCGTTGATTTCTTCATTCTCACGCGGCACCACGCGCACCACGCGGTCGCGCTTCACGTGTACATGAATATTGGAGCCGACGCAGTCATGGGGCGCAATGCTATCGCGCTGAACCAGCTCCCATGCCCGTGCCACGTAGCGGAAGGGTTTTGAGGTCAAGGCACCGACCGGACAAAGGTCGATAATATTGCCGGACAGCTCGGAACTCAGGCTCTGCTGCACGAAGGTGCCGATTTCCATGTGCTCGCCACGGCCGATGGAGCCCATTTCATACACGCCGGCGATTTCAATGCCGAAACGCACACAGCGCGTGCAGTGGATGCAGCGCGTCATGTCGCCGCCGATCAGCGGGCCGAAGTCCTTGCTGGGCAGAACACGCTTGCTTTCGGCGTATTTTGAAACATCACTGCCATAGGTGAGGGCGACATCCTGCAATTCGCACTCGCCACCCTGGTCACAAATCGGGCAATCCAGGGGGTGATTGATGAGCAGGAATTCCATCACTCCCTTCTGCGCCGCCACGGCCTTGGCGGAACGGGTAAAGACCTTCATGCCATCCGTTACCGGCGTGGCACAGGCCGGCAGTGGTTTTGCCGCCTTTTCCACCTCGACCAGACACATGCGGCAGTTCGCCGCGATGGAGAGTTTTTTGTGATAGCAGAAACGCGGGATATTGATACCCGCATCGTCTGCTGCCTCTATCACCATCGAGCCTTCGCGCGCGTGAATCTTTTTGCCATCAATTTCGATGTTGACCATCGTGATACTCGTACCGTCTAACGTGAAACGCCTTAGGCGTCCGCATCGACCATGCAGGATTTATGATCGATGTGATATTGAAATTCGTCTCTGAACTTGCGGACAAAGCTGCTTACCGGCATCGCCGCGGCATCGCCCAAAGCACAGATGGTTCTGCCCTGAATCTTGCCTGAAACATCCAGCAGGAGATCCAGATCCTCCTGACGTCCCTGCCCGTGTTCGATGCGATGTACAACGCGCATCAACCAGCCCGTGCCTTCTCGACAGGGTGTGCACTGGCCGCAGGATTCTTCGTAATAAAAGTGCGATATGCGCGCCAGCGCCCTCACCATGCAGGTGGAATCATCCATGACGATGACCGAACCGGCGCCCAGCTGCGAGCCGGCCTTCGAAATAGAGTCATAATCCATGCTCATGGCCATCGCCTCTTCAGGCAAAAGTACCGGCGTTGAAGAGCCTCCCGGTATCACCGCCTTCAGTTTGTGGCCGTCCCGAATACCGCCAGCCATTTCCATTAACTCGGAAAATGGCGTACCCATCGGCACTTCATAATTACCGGGCTTGTTCACGTGACCGCTGACGCAGAACAGTTTGGATCCGCCGTTGTTCGGCTTGCCGAGATCCAGAAACCATTGGCCGCCATTTTTCAAAATAACCGGAACGGAAGCCAAAGTCTCAGTATTGTTGATTGTCGTCGGGCGACCATACAGACCGAAGCTGGCCGGGAAAGGCGGCTTGAAACGCGGCTGACCTTTCTTGCCTTCCAGTGACTCCAGCAACGCCGTCTCTTCACCGCAGACGTAGGCACCGCCACCGAGGTGGACATGCAGATCAAAATCTATGCCGCTGCCCATGATATTCTTGCCCAGCAGGCCTGCGGCATAGGCGTCGTCGATGGCCTGCTGGAAACGCTCATAGGGTTCCCAGAATTCACCGCGGATGTAGTTGTATCCTGCCGTTGCACCGATGGTATAACCAGCAATAGCCATCCCCTCAACCAGCTGATGGGGGTTGTAGCGCAGGATGTCGCGATCCTTGCAGGTGCCTGGCTCGCCTTCATCAGAATTACAGACGATGTACTTTTGCCCCGGTGTATTGCGCGGCATGAAACTCCACTTCAGACCGGTGGGAAAACCCGCACCGCCACGGCCGCGCAACGCCGAGGTCTTCAGCTGATTGATGATTTCGTCAGGAACCGTCTTCTCTGTGAGAATCTTCTTCCACACATCATAGCCGCCCGCACCCTGATAGGTTTCCAGCGTCCAGGGCTTATCGAGATGCAGCGTTCTAAAACAAACTTCGTTGGCCATAAGGGTTAGTCCAACTGATCCAGTATTTCGTCGATTTTTTCGGGCGTCAGCTTGAGATGGTATTGGCGATCAATCTGACACATTGGCGCATCCACACAAGCCCCCAGACATTCGACTTCTTTGAGTGTTATCCGGCCGTCCTCGGTTGTCTCTCCCAGACCAATACCCAGGCGCTCGCGCAGATGTGCAACCACATCGTCAGAGCCAGACAACATGCAGGAAATATTGGTGCAGACACATATTTTGTGACGACCGACCGGACTCAATTCATACATCGAATAGAATGTCGCGACCTCGTATACCGCCATCGGCGTCATGTCGAGATAGTGCGCGACGGCATCCATCAACTCAGTGGTGAGATAACCACCATTGTCATCCTGCATGATGCGCAATGCGGCCATCACGGCAGACTGCTTCTGATCCAGCGGATACTTGGCGATCCATTGGTCAATCTCGGCCTTGCACTCGGCGGAGATCAAATCATTTTTTGTTGTTCCCATCTCGGCGACCATCAGCGATCAATCTCTCCGAAAACGATGTCCTGTGTACCGATGATCGCCACCACATCGGCAATCATGTGACCACGGGTCATTTCGTCCAGCGAAGCCAGATGGGCAAAACCCGGGGATCGAATCTTCAGGCGGTAGGGCTTATTGGCGCCATCGGATACGAGGTAAATGCCAAACTCTCCCTTGGGATGCTCGACGGCGGTATACACCTCGCCTTCCGGTAGGGAGTAACCCTCGGTAAATAACTTGAAGTGGTGAATCAGCGACTCCATGTTGCCCTTCATTTCTTCCCGTTTGGGGGGGACATGTTTGTGATCGTCAAGCATCACCGGGCCCGGGTTGTTACGTAACCAGTCGACACACTGTTTGATAATCCGGTTCGACTGACGCATTTCTTCGACGCGCACCAGGTAACGGTCGTAACAGTCACCGTTCGTTCCTACCGGAATATCAAAATCGACCTTGTCATAAACCGCGTAGGGCTGTTTCTTGCGCAGATCCCATTCAATACCGGAGCCACGAAGCATCGGCCCGGTAAAGCCCATTTGCAAGGCGCGTTCCGGCGATACCACGCCGATGCCAACGGTACGCTGCTTCCAGATGCGATTATCGGTCAGCAGTGTTTCATATTCGTCGATATAAGTGGGAAAGCGTCGAGTGAAATCTTCGATGAAGTCGAGTAGTGAACCCTGACGGTTTTCGTTCAGACGATCCACTTCCTTTTGGCTGTGCCACTTGGAAGCTTCGTACTTGGCCATGCTGTCGGGCAGATCACGATATACACCGCCCGGGCGGTAGTACGCGGCATGCAAACGCGCACCGGAGACCGCCTCGTAGACATCCATGAGATCTTCGCGTTCACGGAAGGCATACAGAAACACGGTCATGGCACCGATATCCAGCGCATGCGCGCCTAACCAAAAAACATGGTTCAGAACCCGGGTAATTTCATCGAACATCACGCGGATGTACTGGGCACGCTCCGGCGCGGCAATGCCAAGCATTTTTTCCAGCGCAAGCACATAACCATGTTCGTTACACATCATGGATATGTAATCGAGGCGATCCATGTACGGGATGCTCTGATTATACGGCTTGCTTTCGGCCAGTTTCTCAGTGGCACGATGCAAAAGACCAATGTGCGGGTCGGCACGCTCGACGGTTTCACCATCCAGCTCCAACACCAAGCGCAGCACACCGTGTGCCGAAGGGTGCTGGGGTCCAAAGTTCAGTGTGTAATTGCGAATTTCAGGCACGATCAGCCCTCGCCTTCCGTGACGGATTTAACGGGATGCTCTGCACGGATAACGCGAGGTACGAGGGTACGGAGTTCGATACTGACCGGTTCGTAGACGACACGGCGCTTTTCAGAATCATAGCGCATTTCAACATTGCCCTGCAGCGGAAAGTCCTTACGAAACGGATGGCCGATAAATCCATAATCGGTCAATAATCTGCGCAAATCGGGGTGTCCCTTGAACATCACACCAAACAGGTCAAAGGCCTCACGCTCATACCAGTCAGCCGAGGCCCACAGGTCCACGACCGAATCGACAACGAGATGCGCTTCATCCAGCATGACCTTGAGACGAACACGCTGGTTATTTTTAATGGACAGGAGGTGATAAATAACGGCAAATCGATGTCCGTCCTGCGGCGGGGTCTTGACCTTGTGTGGTCGATCGACACCACGGCTGAACCCGGTGCAGGAAGCGGAAACGGTATCCCACTCCGTCTCACCGTAGGTCAGAAGGTCTACGCCACAGACATCAAGCAGCTCTTGGAAGGAAAATTCTTCCTCGTCACGCAGTGCTTGGCCAACAGAAAGAAGCTGTTCCGCAGGCACTTCGACCGTGACTTCATTAAACGCCGTATGCGCCGCGACACTATCTGAAAAACGTGCCTGAATACGGGCTGAAAGAGCCTCAACCGCCTTACTCATCAGTCAGCTCCTTATATTAGTTTGCCGCAGTGCGTGCAATCGTATTGGTGCGTTTGATCTTGTTTTGCAGCTGAATAATGCCATACAGCAATGCCTCAGCCGTCGGCGGGCAACCCGGGATATAAATATCAACAGGCACGATTCGATCGCAGCCACGCACAACAGAATAGGAATAGTGGTAGTAACCACCACCATTAGCGCAGGAACCCATGGAGATGACCCAGCGCGGCTCTGCCATCTGGTCATAAACTTTGCGCAGTGCCGGCGCCATTTTATTCACCAGTGTCCCGGCTACAATCATCACATCGGACTGGCGCGGACTCGGACGAAAGAGAATACCGAAGCGATCGAGATCGTAGCGTGAGGCACCGGCCTGCATCATTTCCACGGCGCAACAGGCAAGACCAAAGGTCATGGGCCAGAGCGAACCGGTGCGTGCCCAGTTGATCAGCTTGTCGGCAGAAGTGGTAACGATACCCTTTTCGAGGACGCCTTCTACTCCCATTCCATCGCCCCTTTCTTCCACTCATAGGCAAACCCGACGACCAGTATGCCAAGAAACACAAACATTGCCCAAAAACCGAACACGCCGAGGTCACTCAGGACGATGGCCCAGGGGAACATAAAGGCAATTTCAAGATCGAAGATGATGAACAGGATCGCGACGAGGTAAAAACGCACATCGAATTTCATGCGCGAATCTTCAAAGGCCTCGAAGCCGCATTCGTAGGGTGACAGTTTGGCACTGTCAGGACGGCTCGGGCCCAGCATATAGCCCATGAATATGGGGCCGATGCCAAACAACAAGCCCAAGATGAGGAACACCAGAATCGGTAAATAATTCTCTAGCATACTGACTTAAAGTCTCATGTTAGCGGTGATTATTTCTTGTTATTTTTCAAGGGTCTTTCGACTCTAGCGAGAAAAACGTGCGTCCCTAGGGGCTAGCCTGATATTGATAGGCGAACGCCCAGTCTAGGCTAGATTGAAATTGCTTGTCAAGACTGAGCTGAATTGAGTTTATCCATACAACTCAACGGGTTGGCTCACATAAAGAATTAAAGCAGCATTTTTTGACAGAAGAAAAAATGGTGCCGATGGCCGGAGTCGAACCGGCACGGCTTTCGCCACTGCCCCCTCAAGACAGCGTGTCTACCAATTCCACCACATCGGCAATAAAACGAGGTTACTCAGTTACTCAGGGTTTTTCGGTGCGTCGTCAACCGACACATCGGAGGGAAGTACGGGTGTGTCTGCACTAGCAGCGGGCGCATCAACAACGGGGGAATCCTGCACGCGATCGAGCAGGCTGTCAGTCTGGCTTGTTGCGTTCTGTGCCAGGTACGCCAACGAAAGACTGGTGGCGAAAAATATCGTCGCCAAGACACCGGTTGAGCGGGACAGGAAGTTACTGGAGCCTTTTGCGCCGAACACAGAGCCCGATGCACCACCCGCAGCGCCAGCACCGAAGGCGGCACCAGCATCCGCGCCTTTGCCGTGCTGGATCAGCACCAGCGCGACCATGCCGATTGCGACCAGCAAGTGCACCACCAATAAAACCGTTTCAATCATTGGATAAATTCCTGAAAAACTTAACGACTAAACTGCGCGGCAAATCGCGAGAAAGCCTTCTGCGTCGAGTGATGCGCCACCAATCAAACCACCATCGATATCGGTCATGGCAAACAACTCGGCGGCATTATCCGGCTTTACACTGCCGCCGTAAAGGATCTGTACCTTTTCGGCCACGCTCGTGCTCTGCGATGCGACACGCTGACGAATGAAGGCGTGCACATCCTGCGCCTGTTGCGGACTGGCGGTCTTGCCGGTTCCAATGGCCCACACCGGTTCGTAGGCAATCACGCAGCCGGCAATGGCCTGAATACCGGCCGCGCCAATGACGGCATTCAGCTGGCGTGCGACAACGGCCTCGGTCTCTCCGGCTTCGCGCTCTCCCAGCAGCTCACCGATGCACAGGATCGGCGTCAATCCGGCCTGCTGTGCGACAACAAACTTTTCCGCCACCTGCGCATCGGTTTCGCCATGCAGGCTGCGGCGTTCGGAATGGCCGATGATGACGTACTTGCACTGGTAGTCCAGCAGCATGGCGGCGGAAATCTCGCCCGTGTAGGCACCTGCCCCATGCTGACTGAGATCCTGGCCGCCCCAGGAAATACCGCTGTCGTTAAGACGGCGCGCTGCTTGTGGAATATAAATAGCCGGGGGGCAGACGACCACTTCAGCGCCCACTCCCTCACGTACACCGGCCTTGATACCGTCAAGCAGGTGGCGATTCTCCTCACGGGAGCCGTTCATCTTCCAATTACCGGCGACGAGTGTCTGGCGCATTCACAACCCCTTCAAGACATAGCAAAATTTCGGCGCAAAGCTTACCTGTCTGCGCCCCGGAACACAATTGGAATCCGGCGAATTGGTCCAATTAGCCCGGATAGTTCATGAAATATCCGGATTAGGCTGAATATTCAGACAGACAGCGCCTCGTCCACCGCCGCTGCCAGCTGCCGGGTCAGCTCGACCACCTGTGTGCCATCCTCACCCTCTATCATTACCCGCACCAGCGGCTCGGTGCCCGAAGGGCGTAAAAGCACTCTGCCACGGCTTCCCAGCAGCGCTTCGGTTGCGCTGACCGCGGTCTGAATAGACGTAGAACCGGCCAGATCCACTTTGCCGCTGACCCGCACATTGATCATGTGCTGGGGGTACTTGGTCATGCCCGTCTTCAGTTCATGCAATGGCAGGCCGGAGCGAACCATGGCGTACAGCACCTGCAGCGCAGACACGATACCATCGCCTGTCGTGGTGCGATCCAGGCAGATAATGTGTCCGGACGATTCGCCACCCAGCGTCCACCTATGCTGCGTGAGTAGCTCTATGACATAGCGATCACCGACACTGGCACGCTGAAAATCGATGCCATCGCGATTGAGCGCGACTTCAAGCCCCAGGTTGCTCATGACGGTGCCCACAACCCCCCCCTCAAGCCGCCCCTCACTCATTTGCGAGCGGGCAATAATGTAGAGGATTTCATCACCATCGAGTACGCCGCCCTGCTGATCCACCATGATCAACCGGTCACCATCGCCATCCAGTGCGATACCCACATCCGCCTGGTGCTCAAGCACGGCCTGTTGCAGCGCCTCGGGATGTGTCGAACCACATTTTTCGTTGATATTCAGCCCATCGGGATCAACCCCGATACTGATGACCTTGGCCCCCAACTCGTCAAACACACTTGGAGCGACGTGGTAGGTGGCGCCATGGGCACAATCAACGACAATGGTCATGCCCTTCAGATTGATGCGTGAGGGGATAGTGCTCTTGCAAAATTCGATATAACGCCCGGCGGCATCGCCGATACGTTCGGCCTTGCCCAGTGACGAAGAATCCACGCACCGCAGTGCCTTGTCCAGCTCGGCCTCGATGGCCAGCTCGATCTCATCGGAAAGCTTGGTGCCATCGGCTGAGAAAAACTTGATGCCGTTGTCATGGAATGGGTTGTGCGATGCACTGATGACAATGCCGGCATCGGCATGCAGGGTCCGGGTCAAATAGGCAATCGCCGGGGTCGGCATGGGGCCGAGCAGCAGGCTATCGATACCCGCAGCCGTCAAGCCGGCCTCCAGTGCCGACTCAAACATGTAACCGGAAATACGCGTGTCCTTACCGATCACCACCTTGCCGGCATTTTTGCCGGCCAACACACGGCCCACGGCCCAGCCCAGCTTGAGCATGAATTCCGGGGTGATGGCGCCCTCACCCACCCGGCCACGAATTCCGTCAGTTCCGAAATGCAGTTTTTCCATAACGCCGATGGTTCCTTTAGTGACTGAATAATTTTACGATGCGGTCATCACCGCATGGCACATTTTCACGGCATCAACGGTCGCCGCGACATCGTGCGCCCGAATAATATTTGCGCCTTCCTGACAAGCCATCGTGGCAAGGGCCAGACTGCCCGGCAGACGCTCGTCCGCGGCACGATCCAGCACCGCGCCAATCGTTGACTTTCGTGACACGCCGATCAACAGAGGCTTGTCCAGTGATAGAAATTCGTGCAAGCGCTGCACGATCAGGAGATTGTGCGCCACACGCTTGCCAAAACCAAAACCGGGGTCGATCAGCAACTGTGAAGCGGGGATACCGGCGGCTTCACAGGCCTGAATGCGTCCGCGCAAAAACCGTATGATGTCATCCACCACATCCACGTAATGCGGATCTTCCTGCATGGAACGTGGATCATCACCCGCCATGTGCATCAGACACACAGGCACACCGGCATCACTCGCCGCCTGCAGCGCCCCCGGCCCACGCAAGGCACGCACATCGTTGATCAGCCCCGCGCCCAGCGCCACCGCCTCGCTCATTACCCGTGCCTTGCTGGTATCCACCGAGACGATCACCGGAAGCTCGCGCGCAATGGCCTCTACAACTGGCGCCACACGATCCAGCTCCTCCTGCTCGGAGACGGCGGTGGCGCCGGGGCGGGTCGATTCCCCACCGACATCGATAATGGCCGCAGCTTCCGCAACCATTTTCCGTGCTTGTATCAATGCGGCATCCACTGAAATAAACAAACCCCCGTCCGAAAAGGAATCGGGGGTCACGTTGAGGATGCCCATGACCTGCGGACAGGTCAGATCCAGCTGTCTGTCAGCACACTGCAATACTTGTGACATGGGAATTCACTGGCTGTTGGGAAAACGATGCAGCGGGGGAAAAGGTTCCCCCGCTGCACGGTCAGATCTGTGAATCAGTGCTCGCCGGCCGGCCCGCCAATGGTGGAATCCGTCCCTTTCGGCTCTTTCCCCGCGGCCGTGCTGCCACTATCCGTGGGCGTATCAGAGCCCTGATCATTGTCAGACCAGTCTTCCGGCGGTTGCGGCTCTTTCCCGGCCATGATGTCATCGATCTGCGAGCGGTCGATGGTTTCGAACTTCATCAGGGCGTCAGACATCATGTCCAGCTTGTCGCGATGTTCCCTGAGGATCTGCTCCGCACGCACATAGTTGCGATCAATGATGACGCGAATCTCCTCATCGATAATGTGCGCGGTCTCGTCGGAAACATGTTTATTCTGCGCCACGGAATGACCAAGGAATATCTCGCCCTCTTCTTCCATATAGGTCAGCGGGCCGAGTTTCTCCGACAAGCCCCATTTGGTGACCATGTTGCGGGCGATTTCCGTTGCACGCTGGATATCGTTGGAGGCACCGGTGGTGACATGTTCCGGACCAAACACCAGTTCTTCCGCAATACGCCCGCCGAACATACTGGCGATCTGGCTTTCCAGCCGCTCCTTGCTGTAGCTGTAACGGTCTTCTTCGGGCAGAAACATGGTCACACCCAGGGCGCGGCCACGCGGAATAATCGACACTTTGTACACCGGATCATGTGAGGGCATACTCAGGCCAACGATCGCATGACCGGCCTCGTGATAGGCGGTGAGGCGTTTTTCATCCTCGCTCATCACCATGGATTTGCGTTCGGCGCCCATCATGATTTTGTCCTTGGCGCGCTCGAAGTCATTCATGGTAACCAGCGTTTCGTTGGCCCGCGCAGCGAACAAGGCTGCCTCGTTGACCAGATTGGCCAGATCCGCGCCGGAGAAGCCAGGCGTGCCACGGGCGATGATGCCGGGTTTCACATCGCCGGCAAGCGGCACCTTGCGCATGTGTACCTTGAGGATTTGCTCGCGGCCACGCACGTCCGGCAGGGGCACCACCACCTGACGGTCAAAGCGGCCGGGGCGCAGCAGCGCGGGATCCAGCACGTCCGGACGGTTGGTGGCGGCGATGACGATCACGCCCTCGTTACCCTCAAAACCATCCATTTCCACCAACAACTGGTTCAGGGTCTGCTCGCGCTCGTCGTGACCACCGCCCAGACCGGCGCCACGATGGCGACCGACGGCGTCGATCTCGTCGATGAAGATGATGCATGGCGCATGTTTCTTGGCCTGCTCAAACATGTCACGCACACGCGAGGCGCCCACGCCGACGAACATCTCGACGAAGTCAGAGCCGGAAATGGTAAAAAACGGCACCTTGGCCTCGCCGGCAATGGCCTTGGCCAGCAGGGTTTTACCCGTGCCCGGCGAGCCCACCATCAATACACCGCTGGGAATCTTGCCGCCGAGTTTCTGGAATTTGCCCGGGTCACGCAGAAACTCCACCAGCTCCAACACCTCATCCTTGGCCTCTTCCACACCGGCGACATCGGCAAAGGTCACCTTCACCTGATCCTCGCCCAGCATGCGGGCCTTGCTCTTGCCAAAGGACATGGCGCCGCGGCCACCGCCACCGCCCTGCATCTGGCGCATGAAGAACACCCACACGGCAATCAGCAGCAGCATGGGGAACCAGGAAATAAACACCTGCATCAGCAGCCCCTGCTGTTCCGGCGGCTTGGCGTCAATCACCACGCCGTTATTCAGCAGGTCGGCGATCAGACCGGGGTCATCCGGGGTATAGGTCGTAAATCGTTCACCAGAGGCGGTAACACCATGAATGGTGCGGCCCATGATTTCCACCTTGGTCACTGCGCCATCTTTTACGGCGCTAATGAAAGAGGAATATTCCATTGGCTTGGTGGCATTTGGCCGCGGACCAAAATTGTTGAACACGGACACCAACACAATGGCAATGACAACCCACAGGATCAGGTTCTTTGCTAAATCGCTCAAACTGGCTTGCCTCTATTAAATAATTTCAATTGTTTAGGTACATTATACGGGACATAAATACAAGTACACCACTCAGGTACCGGCCTCTTTTTTCATTTCCATCGCCAGCAGATACACCTCGCGGGACTTCGGCCGAGACGCCTTGGGCTTGCGGATCACGACCTTCTTGAATGATCCCCGAACATACTTCAGGTACTCGTCAAAACCCTCACCTTGAAACACTTTGACCAGCAAATCACCGCCGGGTTTCAGTACCCCCCGGGCGAAATCCAGCGCCAGCTCTGCCAGATACATGGCGCGTGGCTGATCAACGGCCTTAAGACCACTGATATTGGGCGCCATATCCGACATTACAAGGTCTACATTGCGTCCGTTTATCGCCACCAGCAGTTGTTCGTGCACATTCTGTTCCGTGAAATCGCCCTGAATGAAAACGACTCCCTCGATGGGCTCGATGGGCAGGATGTCTACTGCGATCACTGCCCCCTTTTTACCGACCAGCGGCACGGCAGCCTGTGCCCATCCTCCGGGCGCGGCCCCCAGGTCAACGATGACCTGACCGGGCTTGATAATGCGCTTTTTTTCCTGAATTTCCAATAGCTTGAACACGGCACGTGATCGATAGCCGGCCTTTTTCGCCTGTTTTACATAGGGATCGTCGAAGTGGCGCTTCAGCCAGTTTTGACTACTTTTGCTGCGTTTCATGGGGGTTGTCCAGCTGCTTGTTGCCAAGCTGCTTGAGGGTACGGCGGGTGCGAAACACCAGCCACAGGGCGCCCACCCCGCCAAAAAAGGCGAGAATCAGCAGCTGGTTTGCAAAATCGGCTGTGATAGAATCCACCGCCAGCCACAGCAGCAGCCCGACGAAGAGGATAATCCCCAACTCCAGCTTGACGCTGTTGAGGGGGCTGGCGGCGACACCAAAACCCTTCCCCGCCGACTGGCGATCATTTTCCTGTGGAACCTGTTGATTCATATGTCTCTGACTTCCAAACAAAAACGTCACTTACGCGCCCTTGCACACACACTCAAGCCCGTGGTCATGATTGGTAATGCCGGCATTACCGACGGCGTGATCAGTGAAATCGACGACCGCTTGGCTCACCATGAACTGATCAAGATCCGCCTCGGCGGTATGGAGCGTGACGACCGCGCGGCGGCCATTGACAATATCTGCCAGAAAACCGCCAGCAAGCTGGTCGGCAGCATCGGCCACATCGGCATCTTTTACCGCACCAGCAAACAAAAGCTCATTAACCTGCCAAAGGCCTGAACTCAGTCAGCGCGAGGCACGCATTCCCACGCCAACCAGCAACAAGCCAAGGATGCTGTTGACCAGAAACAGGGTCGATGAAATACCGTGTAGCCGTCCGAACGCAATGGCCTGCACACTCCCGGAGGCAATCCCCTGTGCCTTCAGTGCCTGCATCTGCGGCTGCAGGACAAACAGTCCAATGGCCACGATGGACAACATCGCCGCCAGTACCCACAGACGCCATGTCGTAAAACTCTGACTACGCTCATGCAGCAGCACACCAGCGATCAGCAGCCCGCCACAGGCCAGGCCAACCCAGCTCATTAAACTGAACACGCTTCCCGCAAGATCTCCAGCGAGCATGCGGTTGTCCAGCGAGGCGAACAGCGCCGGCACAACCAGATAGCCGGTGATCCACAGGCCACCCACCCACAGGGTCAGCAGAATATTCTCACCCGCACTTAAAAAGCGACCCATCTCAGACGTAACGCACGGCGAGGATTTCGTATTCCTTGATGCCGCCCGGGGCCTGCACCTCAGCGATATCACCCTCTTCCTTGCCGATCAGCGCGCGCGCGAGGGGCGAGGTGATGGAAACCATACCTTTTGAAATATCGGCTTCATCCTCGCCGACGATCTGATAAGTCACTTCCTTGCCGGTCTCTTCGTCGATCAGATCCACGGTGGCGCCGAACACGACTTTGCCACCCGGCTTCAGGGTGGTCACATCAATGACTTGAGCATTACCCAGCTTGCCGTTGATCTCGCCAATACGGCCTTCGATAAAACTCTGTTGCTCACGGGCAGCGTGGTATTCGGCATTTTCTTTCAGGTCGCCATGCTCACGCGCCTCGGCGATGGCTTGAATGACCTTGGGCCGCTCGACGCTCTTCAGATGCTGCAGTTCCTTGCGCAACATCTCCGCGCCCCGTGCCGTAATCGGTACTTTACCCGTCATTTCGAAATCTCCTCATGAAGATCCTGTAATCTATTGATATCACTAAAATCGCCCTGCTGCATCGCCCTGCACATCGCATCGGCGCCGGCGAGCGTAGTGGAGTAGTTCACCTTGTGCTGCAGGGCGTTGCTGCGAATCGCGCCAGAATCGGCCACGGCCTTCTTGCCCTCGGTGGTATTGATGATCAGGTCGATCTCGTCGTTCTTGATCATGTCGACGATATTGGGCCGGCCGCCCATCACCTTGTTCACCTTCTCACAGGCAATGCCAGCCTCCTGCAGCAGCTTCGCCGTGCCCTCGGTGGCGACGATATCAAAACCCAGCGCCACGACCTTCCGCACCACAGGAAGCAGACCTTTCTTGTCGGCATCACGCACACTGACAAACGCGCGGCCACCCTTGGGAAAGACAACGCCCGCGCCCAGCTGGGCCTTGGCGTAGGCCTCGGCAAAGCTACGCCCCACACCCATCACTTCGCCCGTGGACTTCATCTCCGGACCAAGAATGGGATCGATGCCCGGGAACTTGTTGAAGGGAAACACCGCCTCCTTCACCGAATAATAGTCGGGAATCACCTCAGCGCCGATACCTTGCTCCTTCAGGCTCTTACCACCCATGCAACGAGCCGCTACTTTGGCCAGCGGCACACCGGTCGCCTTGGAGACATAGGGCACGGTGCGCGAACCGCGCGGGTTGACCTCGATGATGTAGATTTCGTCGTCCTTGATAGCGAATTGGGCATTCATCAGACCCACCACTTTCAACTCAAGGGCCAGCATGCGCGTCTGTTCACGTAAACGCGCCTGCACATCCTGCGACAAACTGTACGGCGGCAGCGAACAGGCGGAGTCACCCGAATGCACGCCCGCCTGCTCGATGTGCTCCATGATGGCGCCCACCAGCACGTCGGTGCCGTCACAGATGGCATCCACGTCCACCTCGATGGCATCGTCGAGGAAGCGGTCGAGCAGCACCGGTGAGTCGTTGGATACCTTCACCGCCTCGCGCATGTAGCGCTGCAGCTCGGATTCCTTGTAAACGATCTCCATGGCACGGCCACCCAGCACATAGGACGGACGCACCACCAGTGGGTAGCCGATGTCCGCCGCCAGGTCGATGGCCTCCTCGGCGGAGCGAGCGGTGTGATTCGGCGGCTGCTTGAGGCCCAGCTTCTGTACCAACTGCTGGAAGCGCTCGCGGTCTTCGGCCAGATCGATGGAATCGGGCGAGGTGCCGATGATGGGTGCACCCGCGGCCTCCAGCGCCCGCGCCAGCTTGAGCGGAGTCTGCCCACCGTACTGCACGATAACGCCCTTGGGCTTCTCCAGATCCACCAGTTCCAGCACGTCTTCCAAGGTCAGCGGCTCGAAATAGAGGCGGTCCGAGGTGTCGTAATCCGTGGACACGGTCTCTGGATTGCAGTTGACCATGATGGTCTCGTAGCCGTCATCGCGCAGGGCGAAGGCGGCGTGCACGCAACAATAGTCGAACTCGATGCCCTGACCGATGCGGTTGGGCCCGCCGCCGAGGACCATGATCTTGTCGCGGTTCGAGGGATTGGCCTCGCACTCCTCCTCATAGGTGGAGTACATGTAGGCGGTATCGGTGGCGAACTCGGCGGCGCAGGTGTCGACGCGCTTGTACACCGGACGCACGCCGAGCTGGTGGCGGTGGTTGCGGAATTCGTCCTCCGTGATGCCCAGCAGTTTGGCCAGACGGCTGTCGGCGAAGCCCTTGCGCTTGAGTTGGCGCACGCGCTGCTCGGTCATGGCCGCCATGCCCTGCTCGCGCACCTCGCCTTCGAGACGGATCAGCTCCTCGATCTGCACCAGGAACCAGGGATCGATGAAGGTAAGATCAAAAACCTCTTCCCGGCTGAGTCCGGCACGGAAGGCATCGCCCACGTACCACAGGCGATCCGGCCCTGCCACCTTCAACTCCTGCTTGAGGGTGTCCATGGCATCCTCGGCGTCAAAGTCGAGGATCTCGGTGAAACCGTCGACGCCCGTTTCCAGGCCACGCATGGCCTTCTGCAGCGACTCCTGCTGGGTGCGACCCATGGCCATTACCTCGCCCACGGACTTCATCTGCGTGGTCAGGCGTGAATCGGCCTGGGGGAATTTCTCGAAGGTGAAACGTGGAATCTTGGTGACCACGTAGTCGATGGTCGGCTCGAAGGAGGCCGGGGTGGCGCCGCCGGTGATCTCGTTCTGCAGCTCGTCCAGGGTATAACCGACGGCCAGCTTGGCCGCCACTTTGGCAATGGGAAAGCCGGTGGCCTTGGAGGCCAGCGCCGAGGAACGCGACACGCGCGGGTTCATCTCGATGATGATCATGCGGCCGTTCTCGGGATTAATCGAAAACTGCACGTTGGAGCCGCCGGTATCCACGCCGATCTCGCGCAGCACCGCCAGCGAAGCGTCGCGCATGATCTGGTATTCCTTGTCGGTCAGGGTCTGCGCCGGCGCCACGGTGATGGAGTCGCCGGTGTGGATGCCCATGGGGTCGAGATTCTCGATGGAACAGATGATGATGCAGTTGTCCTTGTGGTCGCGCACCACCTCCATCTCGTACTCTTTCCAGCCGAGGATGGACTCCTCGATGAGCAGCTCCTTGGTGGGCGACAGATCCAGCCCGCGCTCACAGATTTCGACGAACTCTTCCTTGTTATAGGCGATGCCGCCACCGCTGCCGCCCATGGTGAAGGATGGCCGGATAACGGTCGGATAGCCCACCGTGGCCTGCACCTGGAAGGCCTCTTCCAGGCTGTGCGCCACTGCCGACTTGGGCATGTCGAGGCCGATTTTCAGCATCGCCTGACGGAAGCGTTCGCGATCCTCGGCCTTGTCGATGGCGTCGCGGGTAGCGCCGATCATCTCTACGTCGAATTTTTCCAGCACGCCTTCGCGGGCCAGATCCAGGGCGCAGTTCAACGCCGTCTGCCCGCCCATGGTGGGCAGGATGGCATCGGGGCGCTCGCGTTCGATGATCTTCGCCAGCGTCTGCCAGGTGATGGGCTCGATGTAAGTCGCGTCGGCCATCTCCGGGTCGGTCATGATGGTGGCCGGGTTGGAGTTCACCAGGATGACGCGATAGCCCTCCTCGCGCAGAGCCTTACAGGCCTGGGCGCCGGAGTAGTCGAATTCACAGGCCTGACCGATGACGATGGGGCCGGCGCCGATGATCAGGATGCTTTTTAGGTCGGTTCTTTTTGGCATATGCTCGGTTCTGGTTTTTGCCACAGAGGCGCAGAGAACACAGAGTTGATCACTTTTAGCTCTGTGTTCTCTGCGCCTCTGTGGCTAATTTTTGCTTTCATCCATCAACTCAATAAAGTGATCGAACAACGGCGCCACGTCGTGTGGGCCGGGGCTGGCCTCGGGGTGCCCCTGAAAGCTGAAGGCCGGCTTGTCGGTGCGATGTACGCCCTGCAGGGAACCGTCGAACAGGGACTTGTGCGTGGCACGCAGGTTGTCCGGCAGGCTGGCCTCGTCCACGGCAAAACCGTGGTTCTGACTGGTGATCATCACTTGGCCCCCGTCGATGGCCTGCACCGGATGGTTGGCGCCGTGATGGCCGAACTTCATCTTCAGCGTCTTCGCGCCACTGGCCAGCGACAGCAGCTGGTGACCGAGGCAGATACCGAATACCGGCAGGCCGGTATCGACGATTTCGGCAATGGCCGCCAAGGCATAATCGCAGGGCTCGGGGTCGCCGGGGCCATTGGACAGGAACACGCCGTCGGGGTTCATCGCCAGCACCTCGCCGGCCGGGGTCTGCGCCGGCACCACCGTCAGGCGACAGCCGCGATCCACCAGCATGCGCAGGATGTTGTGCTTGACGCCGTAGTCGTAAGCCACCACATGACGCGGCAGCTTTTCCTCGATGGGATGCGGTGCGCCGGGCAAGCCGCCTTCCAGCGTCCAGGTGCCTTGCGCCCATTCGTAGGGTGTCTTGGTGCTGACTTCCCTGGCCAGATCCATGCCTTTGAGGCCGGGGAAGGCCTTGGCAGCCGCGATGGCGGCCTCGGCATCAATATTGTCGCCGGCGACGATGCAACCGCCCTGCGCACCTTTTTTGCGCAACACGCGGGTCAGGCGGCGGGTGTCGATGTCGGCGATGGCGATCACCTCGTTCTGTGCCAGATATTCCTCCAGCGTGAACTCGCAGCGCCAGCTGCTGGGCAGCAGCGGCACGTCGCGCACCACCAGGCCGCTGGCCCAGACGAAGCCGGACTCGGCGTCTTCATGATTGGTGCCGACATTGCCGATGTGAGGATAGGTCAGGGTAACGATCTGTTTGCTGTAGGAGGGATCCGTGAGGATTTCCTGATAGCCGGTCATGGCCGTATTGAAAACGACCTCGCCCGTGGTCTGGCCATCCACGCCAATGGATTCTCCCCAAAAGAGTGTCCCGTCTTCCAGAGCCAATAACGCCGGTTTTCTCAAGCTGACCTCCGCCATGATACGCCACTTTAGATGTGCAAAGCGGGAGGGACGATGGCTCGTCCTTCCCGCTTATGTTCAATGCTGGCTTGAACCGACGTAGTTTACTCGATTGGCCGCTCGGGCGTCTATATCGGGCATGGCATCTATCAAGATTTTTGCACCACGTAGCGCCTGAATCTCTACGCATACCCCATGTCATGCTCATACTTAAGACAAACGATAACAAAGCCTCATGCAGCGAGTCTCTGGGCGGTCAGCCCACAAGGCGCGGTAGCGCCCCGGCAGGGTGGTTCCCTGTCAAACCACCGCAATGCCGCGGATGGCCGCCCAGTGCTTGCCGCGCTGCTTGAACAAAATCGTGTGCTCATGCGCCCCATGGTGCTGGACGAACTGGCCTGCGGTAAGCTGCAAAACCACCAGCCACTTTTGCAACGCTGGCAACACCTACAGTCATCACCCGCAGTGGCCCACGAAGAAGCCCTGTATTTTATCGAGCAGCATCGATTGATGGGCAAAGGCGTTGGGTATATCGATGCTCATTGCTGGCGTCCGTGGCATTAGGTGCGGGCACAACACTGTGGACCCGGGATAAACGCCTGGCGCGTATTGCAAGCGAGTTGCAATATGGATAGAAGCAGCCGCTCGAAATATTTATTGTCACTGCTGTCCTGATAGCATTATCTTGTTGCGCTTGACGGGCTAATTGCCAGTACAAATAGCAAGATCAATGGCATTGGAGACATGAACTTGCACCCATCAGTCATCGAAGCCATTCCTTTTCCCTTGGCAAGAGGGAGTTATCGGGACAGCACTGATTTGAGGTATATGTCTACATCAGCCTTTTTAGCGGCTTTTATCAATTTTTTATCTAACGTGGCTAATGACAGTCCCTCACGAATTGCCAGCTCAAGGTATGCAGCATCATAGCTGCTAATATTGTAAGCTCGAGCCAGAGTCAGGGTTCGACTAAAGGCATGATGCGCTGTCGATGGGTCTGTATGAATCGGTAGGTTTTCTAGTTGAGATATAAACCTTTCTATCTCACCCAGGCTCACATTGCAGCGTTTTTCAGTACCAACCAAGACACTCACAGCTTCCAGCTGCCAGAGATTAGGCACAAACGCGTCAGAATCTGTCATGCTTTTTAGCACTTTTTCTGCGTACTTCTGGTCAGAAACTTTTTCACTTTCTAACAGCCAACGCATAGCGACCGAATTATCCAACACAAAATCCGTCATTTACGATCAGCTTCCTTTAGCTCAGCAAAAAATGAATCAGAAATGCGGTGCTTCTTGATATTTAATATGTTGCTAATCGCAGACTCCGCCTTATATCTATGACTTGAGCGACTGGGAATAAGATCAGCAATGGGTTTCCCACGGTTTGTGATAGTAAAGGATTCGCCCGCTTCAACACGGCGAAGAATTTCTGGCAGTTTAGTTTTTGCATCGTAAGAACCAACTTCTTTCGGCATGATATACACCTCATCGATCAATCTAGACCAGGTTACAGGTCTATTCAAGCAATATCAATGAGATGGCTGTGGGAATGGTGGTGGGAATGGGGTCATGGTGGGAATGGGGTCATTGCTTGACATTGCACTGTGGGAATGGGGTCATTGCTTGACATTGCACTGCATCATCACCTTTTTCTGCAACCTTGTAAGCGATCCGGTCTCCATCGATCGTTGAATATGAGAGATTCGAGACGGAGAGACTCCAAACAGTTCAGCTACCGCCTTTAGTGCCATGTTCGCCGAGCGCCGCAATAGCCAGGCGGCACAGTGGTAGGCTTCCACATGAGTTCTCGACAGTATTTCATCTTCGTTTATCGAATATGCTTGACCAATACATGTCAGCACGGCCTCTTTACCGAGGCGGGTCGGGTGTAATTGTTGTTTTGGAACATCCGCAGGGCTTTGTTTACTGGCAAGTTTTTCCATCCGTAGCAGAAAATCTTCCTTGCCCAGGTAGATCTGTCCTCGCAGTTGCTTCCACGGAGATACCTGGCCTCTACCCTGCTGTACATACTGCCTATAGAGATCGTGTGCCTCTGCACGTTTGTGGCCAAACGGCTTCAAGACTGCCTTTATGTCAAGCCATTCGGGGGGCATTATCATTCCGGCGGTTGCCTGATAGTTGCTCCAGGGCCATTCCTCAGCGACCTCGACCATTTCAGCTCGTACAGGGTTTAGGACGATGTAGCGATTAAGTTCCAGAAAATAGCTGTCTTTGTCTACGACGATGCTTTTGTAACGCCCCTGGAGCACATGTCCAACCCGTGCATGGCGCCGATTAAATGCTTGTGTGTATACCTGGTTCAGCCGCCGCATCCCCTTGCTCAAGTTCGCTTCTGGGGTCTCAATCAGCAAATGGTAGTGGTTGTCCATCAAACAATAGGCATAACATAACC
>CAJVYS010000024.1 GCA_913009875.1 uncultured Gammaproteobacteria bacterium
AGATCTACACTCTTTCCCTACCCGACGCTCTTCCGATCTGTTGGATGTAGGCAATGCCGAAGTCCTCGACCAGCTGCTCCGGCGGCACCTCGTCGCAGGCCGTCAGTACCAGCACGCCGGCAACGGCAAGGCTGTATATCAAGGGGCGGCTGGCTTTATGCATATCATCCTCGTGTCGTGCTGGCTCGTGCGGAAGTAGGCAAGTTTGCGCACTTGCCCCGGACATTACTACGGCAGCGGCACATATTTTGCCGAGACCCGGATCACAAAGCGCGCATTCTAGCCAATTTAGGCCCCCTAGCCCTATCGGTAATGACGCCCATAGCCTTGATGGCACATCGATCTGCCGGCACCGCGGAGTGCATAGTCTTGGCCGTGGCAATCCGGTATAGTTCCGCCCTCAACCACCCGTGCACCGACGGTGCACTGACTCTCTGCGGGAGAGAGCAGCCACCGATGGTGGGCTGCCGCCGAAGGCGCAACCGCCCGGAATCGCTCAGGCAAACGAACCGCAGACGACAGGTTGACTCTGGAGAGCGGCCGGCGCGACCGGCCCACCGAAGGGGTAAAGGGCATTTCTATTCATTGCTTGTGAACTCTGCGCAAGCCAAGCAATGAATAGAAACGTCCTAAAGCTCTCAGGTAAACGGACAGAGGGGCAGCAGGCATGTGCCTGCCAACCCTTTTCGTTCTCAAACAGAGGCCTGACGCCATGCCCCAGCATACCCCCCTGTATCAGCAACACCTTGCGGCCAAGGCCAAGATGGTGGATTTTGCCGGTTGGGAGATGCCTGTCCACTATGGCTCGCAGCTGGAGGAGCACCACCAGGTGCGCCGCGACGCCGGCATGTTCGATGTCTCCCATATGGTGGTGCTGGATCTCGCCGGCCCTGCGGTCAGCGATTTCCTGCGCCGCCTGCTGGCCAACGACGTGGCACGCCTCAACGCCACCCCCGGCCGGGCCCTCTATTCCTGCATGCTCAACGAGCGTGGCGGGGTCATCGACGATCTCATCGTCTATTTTATGAACGACAATGGGTACCGCATGGTGGTCAACGCCGCCACCCGCGACAAGGACCTGGCCTGGATCGCCCAGCAGGCCACGGCCTTTGAGGTGAGCATCCGCGAGCGCGACGATCTGGCCATGATTGCCGTGCAGGGGCCCAACGCCCGCGACAAGACCCGCACGGCACTGGGCGAGGCACTGGCCCCGGCGATGGCGCTGAAACCCTTCTTTGCGACTGAGTGCAGCGACGAGCTGTTCGTCGCCCGCACCGGCTACACCGGCGAGGACGGCTTCGAGATCATGCTGCCCGCCGCGCAGGCAGGCGGCGTGTGGAAGGCCCTGCTTGCCGCCGGCGTTGCCCCCATCGGCCTCGGCGCGCGCGACACCCTGCGTCTGGAGGCCGGTATGAATCTCTACGGCCAGGACATGGACGAAGACACCAGCCCGCTGGAGGCCGGACTTGCCTGGACCGTGGCCTTTGAGCCCGCCGGACGTGACTTCATCGGCCGCGCCGCTCTCGAGGCCCAGCACGAGGCCGGCCCCGCGCGCAAGCTGGTGGGATTGCTGCTGGAAGGCCGTGGCGTGCTACGCGCCCACCAAAAAGTGGTCACCACCGCCGGTGAGGGCGAAACCACCAGCGGCAGCTTCTCCCCCACCCTCGGCCAGGCCATCGCCCTGGCCCGCGTGCCGGCCACCGCCGGCCAGACCTGTGAGGTGGAGATCCGCGGCAAGCGCCTGCCCGCCCGTATCGTAAAATATCCCTTTGTGCGCCATGGCCAACCATGCATCACCTACACTCAAACCCTGTAGCAACGGCATTAAGAATATTGTGGGAGCGGCTTTAGCCACAAAGAATGGCGCCAACCTTCTTCGCAGCTGAAGCCGCTCCCACAAGCAGACTTAATGGGCTACTAGATCAATCAAGGAGAATCCCATGAGCAATATCCCCAGCGAACTGAAATACACCAAGTCCCACGAGTGGGTGCGTATCGAAGGCGATGGCACGGTCACCGTGGGTATCAGCGACCATGCCCAGGCATTGCTGGGCGACATGGTTTTCGTCGAACTGCCCGAGCCCGGCACATCGCTGGATGCCGGTGAAGAGTGCGCGGTGGTGGAGTCGGTGAAGGCCGCTTCCGACGTCTATGCCCCGATGACCGGCGAGGTGTTGGCGGCCAATGAGTTGCTGGAAGATGCCCCGGAGACTATTAACACGGATGCTTACAATGACGGCTGGCTGTTCCGCATCAAGCTGGCAGACGAGGCCGAGCTGAAGGAGCTGCTGGATGCCGAGGCCTACGCCGAATTGGTCGCCGAAGAGGATCACTGATGCCCTTCATTCCCCATACCGAGGATGATACCCGGGCCATGCTTGCGGCCTGCGGAGTGGACAGCATCGAAGACCTGTTCGACGAGATCCCACCGGAGTTGCGCGCAGATGCTCTCGACGGCATTCCCCCGGGCCGCGACGAACTGGCCGTCAGCCGGCTGCTGCACGCACGCGCCGCGCAGGATGCCCAGCCGCTGTGTTTCACCGGTGCAGGCGCCTACGAGCATCATATCCCGGCGGCGGTGTGGGAGATCACCACCCGTGGCGAATACTACAGCGCCTACACTCCCTATCAGGCCGAGGCCAGCCAGGGCACCCTGCAACTGTTGTACGAATTCCAGACCATGATGTCCGAACTCACCGCCATGGAGGTGGCCAATGCGTCGCTGTACGACGGCGCCACGGCGCTGGCCGAGGCGGTGCTGATGGCGGTGCGCGCCAACCGCAAGTCCAAGGCCCGGCGCATCCTCATGCCGCGCACGGTGCACCCGCGCTACCGCGGCGTGGTGCAGGCCATCGTGCACCATCAGGGCATCACCCTGGAACTGCTCGATTACGACACCGCCGGCGGCCACATCAATCCCGCCAGTCTGCCCACTACACCCGGCGACATCACCGCGCTGGTGATTCCCCAGCCCAATTTCTTCGGCGCGCTGGAAGATGCCGATGCCCTCACCGACTGGGCCCACACCCACGGCGCACTGGTGATCGGCGTGGTCAACCCCACCGCCATGGCGGTGATCACTCCACCGGGAGAATGGGGTGCGGCAGGTGCCGACATCGTCTGCGGTGAGGGCCAGCCGTTGGGCATTCCGCTGGCCTCCGGCGGCCCCTATTTCGGCTTCATGTGCTGCAAGCAAAAGATCGTGCGGCAGATGCCGGGGCGTATCATCGGCGCCACCGTGGATCTCGAAGGCAAACGCGGCTACGTGCTGACCCTGCAGGCCCGCGAGCAGCACATTCGTCGTTCCAAGGCCACCTCCAACATCTGCACCAACCAGGGCCTGATGACTACCGCCGCCACCATCTACATGGCGGTGATGGGTCCCGCGGGGCTGGAAGGTGTGGCGCGCCAGTGCCATGCCAACACCCGGGCGCTGGTGCAGCAGCTCGGCGAGATCGACGGTGTCGAGACCGTATTCGACCGTCCCACCTTCCACGAAACCGTGCTGCGCCTGCCGCGCCCTACCGCCGAGGTGTTGGCAGGCTTGAGTGAGCGCGGCATCTTTGGCGGTTTCGATTTGTCGGCCGATTATCCCGAGCTGGATAACACCCTGCTGGTGTGCGCCACCGAGACCCGCAATGAGACCGACATGGACGCCTATGCCGCGGCCCTGCGTGAGGTGCTGGCATGACACAGCGTGCGGTTTGTGAACCCCTGATCTTCGAACACTCCCGCCCCGGCCGCGTCAACCGCGCCCAGTCGGCCCACTTGGGCGGCGAGTTGAACGGCATCCCCGAGTCCCTGCGCCGCAAGCATCCGCCACGCCTGCCCGAGGTCTCGGAGCTGGACGCCGTGCGCCACTACACGCGGCTGTCGCAGAAGAACTTCTCCATCGACACCCACTTTTACCCGCTGGGCTCCTGCACCATGAAATACAACCCGCGGGCCTGTAATACCCTGGCCTCGCTGCCCGGTTTCCTCGGTCAGCATCCGCTGAGCGCGGCAAGAGACTCACAGGGTATCCTCGCCTGTCTGTGGGAGTTGCAGGAGATGCTGAAAGAGGTCACCGGCATGAGCGCCGTGTCGTTGACCCCCATGGCCGGGGCACAAGGCGAGTTCGCCGGCGTGGCCATGATCCGCGCCTATCACGACGCCCGAGGCGACGACGCGCGTACGGAAATTCTCGTGCCCGACGCCGCCCATGGCACCAATCCCGCCACCGCCACCATGTGCGGCTACACGGTGCGTGAAATCCCCACCGACAATCAGGGCGACGTGGACGAGGAGGCGCTAAAGGCCGCCGTGGGGCCACATACGGCGGGCATCATGCTCACCAACCCCTCGACCCTGGGCGTGTTCGAGCGCCGCATCCACGAGATCGCACGCATCGTGCACGAGGCCGGCGGGTTGCTGTATTACGACGGCGCCAACCTCAATGCCATCCTCGGCAAGGTGAAGCCGGGTGACATGGGCTTCGACGTGATTCACATGAATCTGCACAAGACCTTCTCCACCCCCCACGGCGGTGGTGGACCGGGCGCCGGACCGGTGGGCGTAAGTGAGCACTTGCAACCATTTATGCCCATCCCGGTGGTGGGACGCGATGACAGCGGCGCCTTCCGCTGGCTGGACGAACATGATCTGCCGCAAAGCATCGGCCGCCTATCGGCACACATGGGCAACACCGGCATCCTGCTACGCGCCTACATTTATGCCCTGATGCTGGGCCGCGAGGGTATGGTGCGCATTGCCGACTACGCCACCCTGAATGCCAACTATCTGATGGCGCGCCTGCGCGATGCCGGTTTCGACATGGCCCTGCCCGGGCGCCGCGCCACCCATGAATTCATTCTGACCCTCAAGCATCAGGCCAAAGAGCCGGGCGTGACGGCCATGGATTTTGCCAAGCGCCTGCTCGATTACGGCTTCCACGCACCCACCACCTATTTCCCATTGATCATCCCCGAGTGCCTGCTCATCGAGCCCACGGAGACGGAATCCAAACAGGCGCTGGACGCCTTTGTCGAGGCCATGACGGCGATACAGGCCGAGGCGGAGAAAGACGTCGAGACCCTCAAGGGTGCACCCTATTCCCTGCCGGTGCGGCGCCTCGATGACGTAAAGGCAGCGCGCGAGCTGGATCTGCGCTGGCAAGCGAAGGCATGATGCCATGAGCAAGCCCGGCAATACCGGCATCAAGCGCATCATCAAGGCTGGCGGTTATTCGTGGGCCGGGCTGCGCGCGGCGTTTCGCCATGAGGCGGCCTTCCGTCAGGAGCTGGCGCTGTGCGTGGTATTGATCCCGCTCGGCCTGTGGCTGGGCGAAGACGGCGTGGCACGCGCCCTGCTGGTGGGCAGCCTGCTGCTGGTGCTGATGGTGGAGCTGCTCAACTCGGCCATCGAGGCGGTGGTGGACCGCATCGGCGCTGAACAGCACGAGCTGTCCGGTCGCGCCAAGGACATCGGCTCGGCGGTGGTGCTCGTTGCGCTGGCCAATGTGGTGCTGGTGTGGGTCTTGGTGCTGCTGTGAATTCTTGCTACAGAGGCGCGGCATTCGCGGCGAAAATGAATACGTAGGAGCGGACCCCCGGGCCGCGATGACAATGCCTGGTCATCCATCGCGGCCCGGGGGTCCGCTCCTACAGAATGAAAAGAGGCTGGGTAAATGGAATACCTCGGTATTCTCTGTGCCTCTGTGGTGAACAATCAAAAGCAAATAAAGGAAATCCAATGTCTGCACTGATCTGCGGCTCTTATGCCTACGACACCATCATGGTGTTCCACGACAAGTTCAAGAATCACATCCTGCCGGACAAGGTGCACATGCTGAATGTCTCCTTCCTGGTGCCGGACATGCGCCGCGAGTATGGCGGTTGCGCAGGCAACATCGCCTACAATCTCAAGCTGCTGGGCGGCGATCCCCTGCCCATGGCCACGGTGGGCAGCGACTTCGACCTGTACGCCAGCTGGATGGACCGCTGCGGCATCCCGCGCACCCACATCAAGGTCTACACCAGCACCTTCACCGGCCAGGCCTTCATCACCACCGACGAGGACGACAACCAGATCACCGCCTTCCATCCAGGCGCCATGAGCCTGTCGCACGAGAACAAGGTGTCGGACGCCGAGGGCGTGAGCATCGGCATCGTCTCCCCGGACGGCCGCGAGGGCATGATCGAACACGCCGAACAGTTCGCCGAGGCGGGCATCCCCTTCATCTTCGATCCCGGCCAGGGCATGCCCATGTTCAACGGCGACGACCTGCTGCGCTTCACCGAGCAGGCCACCTGGATCACCCTCAACGACTACGAGGCGCAACTGTTCGAGGAACGCACCGGGCTGTCGCCACACGAGATCGCCGAGCGCGTCGAGGCGCTGATCATCACCCGCGGCGGTGAGGGCTCTCATATCTATACCCGAGAGCACCGGCTGGAGATCCCGGCCGTGCCGGTCACCGCCATCAATGATCCCACTGGCTGCGGTGATGCCTATCGCGCCGGTCTATTGTATGGGCTGATGAATGACATGGACTGGAAGACCACCGGCCGCATCGCCTCCCTGCTGGGGGCCATCAAGATCGAAAAGCACGGCACGCAGAATCACCAGTTTACGCGCGATGAATTCGACCACCGCTTCCAGGAGGCCTTTGGCCGCAGCCTGTAAGGGCTGCCTGGAGCCTGATTACGCATCTTATTACAGCCAAGGATGGCGGCAAAGCAGTGCCCTGGATAACTTGCACGCTCAAGACACCCGCCATCTTCAGAGAGTTTTTTTCAGGCCGCTAGTGCTCTTTGGGGTAGGCTCTGGGAAACGCTTGGAGATGATGCAATTTGGAGAACGCTAAATCCCGCGCACATTCCCTGTTGCGCGGACAATCGATCAACATCCTGCTGATCCTGAGCTTTGTCATCGTGGCCCTGCTGCCGGTGAGCATTCTGGGAATCAACAGCTACCATGCGGCCTGGGAAAACGCCTGGCGTGAAGTCCGCGAGAAACATCAGACGCTGGCGGAGAACCTGTCGGCACCCATCACCCAGTATGTGAACAACCGCCGTATTGCCATCTCCCTGCTACGGGAGGAAATGATCGCGCTGGAGGATGCCGCAGACCTGGCCCAGAATGCTGCTGTGCTGGCCAAGGGGCTGGACTATCTGCACGGCTTTCGTGCCGTTTTCCTGCTCGATGACCATCAGCGAATCCTCAGTATGGCGACCAGCTATCCCATCGGAGAGCGCCCCGCCGCGCAGCTTAACCTCGGCCCCGAGGACTTTATCAACACCTTGTTCGTGTCCAGCCGAACCTTCCTCAGCCCGGTAGTGATTAACCCCTTTACCGGCAAGACAACGCTGATGATGGGTACCTTGCTGCATGGTGCGGGCGCCATGAGTTCACCATTGCTGCTGGTGGGGGAGCTGAAGCTCGATGCCATCGAGGCGCTGCGTCAGGGTATTCATTTTGGCGAGCAGGGGCATGCGGCCATCGTTGACCCGTTGGGGCGGGTGATCGCGCATCCAAATCCGGACTGGACGAATGAGCGTATCAAGAACCTGTCCCACCTGCCTATTGTGCAAAAAATGATGGCCGGAAAGACCGGTGTCACCGAGTTCTATTCCCCCTACAAAAAGGCTGAGATGGTGGCTGGTTACACCTCGGTGCCCAAGGTGGGCTGGGGCATCATGGTGCCCCAGCCGAAGGCGGAAATCGAGGTGCAGATCGCGCGGATTCGCGGCTCGGAACTGGCCTGGGCGCTGGCGGGTATTGCCCTGGCGCTGGCCTTCAGCCTGTCACTGGCACGCTGGATTACCCGACCACTGAACACCCTTGCCCACGCCGGTCAGCGCTTGCACGACACCAACTTCAAGAGTGACCTGCCGAAGATAAGCCCCAGCGCACCGCTGGAAATCCGCCAGCTGGCGAATAGCCTCGGCGGCACTGTTGATGAACTGATTGCCTCGCGGGCCGAATTGGCCAGACTCAATGATTCGTTGCAGGAACGTGTACATATCGCTACGCGCGAGCTACGCAAGAGTAACCAGCAGTTGGAACACCTGGCGCAGAGCGACCACCTCACCCAGCTGGCCAATCGACGTCACTTCGAGCAGGTGCTGGCGAGCCTGGATGGTCGCCGGCAGAGCGACAGCCAGGGCATCTGCATTCTGCTGCTGGACGTGGATAAGTTCAAGAACATCAACGACCATTACGGACACGCCGCCGGCGATGAGGTACTGATACAGATTGCCAACATCCTGCGCCAGGGCCTGCGCAATACGGACCTGGCGGCCCGCTATGCGGGGGACGAATTCGTGGTGTTGCTACGTGCCGGACTGGAGACGGGCCGACAGCGTGCATGGGGTCTGCGCGACGCCATCGACGAACACCACTTCCAGTTTGACGGCCAGACCCTGCATACCACGGTCAGCATCGGTCTGGTGTATTGCCACAGCGTCAATGCTTGTGCCGCCCCCGACGATTTGCTGCATCAGGTCGATGTCGCCATGTACAAGGCCAAACGCCAGGGGCGCAACCGGGTGGTCGAGGTGGAACAGGGACACACCTGGGCATAACGGACACCCTGCATCGTACAATTTTCTGCAGGCAGGCTATTCATCCGAAGCCCATCAATACGAACACAAATGTCTATGTGATGCATGACTCGCCCTTCGAGATCGACGAGAATGGATATATTCTGGGCAAAAAGAAGAAACCGGAGGAGTCATGGTGAACACTAATGGGAAAAGAATAGCCAGTTTGGCTTATCACGGATAGAACGGATGCCTGACTCAGTCAACTTCCATTTTCTGCATGAACATGACCCGGTATTTCTGCCGCTCGCTGCTGCGGCAGAGCGGGCTTTTGCGAGCGACCCCAACACGACACTGATCAAACTCCGCCAGCTAGGCGAGGCACTGGCACAAGACCTCGCCGCCAGATCGGGGATTGCTTTTGACGAAACCACCACCCAGGCCGATCTGCTCTGGAAACTCCATCGAGAGATTCACCTCGACCCGACGATTCGAGAGATTTTTCACACCCTGCGCATCGAAGGAAACAGGGCGGCGCATCAATTCAGCACACAACACAAGGAAGCGATGGCTGGCCTGAAAATGGCCCGCGCCCTGGCCGTGTGGTTCCACCAAAGCTTCGGTAGGCAGGGAACCCGATTCAAGCCCGGACCTTTCACACCACCGCCAGACCCCAGCCATCAGCTTTGCAGCCTGCAAACGGAAATCGATCGGCTCAAGGCGCAATTAATCGATTCAAGCCAACAGGTGGAATCCAACCAGCAGCTGGCCGAACTGATGGCCCGCGAGAAAGAGGAATACGCCGAACTCGCGGAGCAAATGGATGCCGAGGCGCGGACCTATGAGCAATTGGCAATGGACGCCGAGGCTGAGCTGAATAGGCAGAAAACAGCGTTTGAACACCGTCTCGCGGAGCTTCAGTCCCGTCAAAAAGAAACGCCGCCCGATACCGGCAAGGTCATCAAGGAAACCCGGCAGGCCTCAGCCTCCTTTACCTTGAATGAGGAACTGACCCGCATCCTGATTGATCAACAGCTGATCCAGGCCGGCTGGCAGGCCGATTCGCAGACGCTGACCCACAAGAAAGGCGCGCGTCCTGAAAAAGGCAAAAACCTCGCCATAGCAGAATGGCCCACCGTGGGCCGGCAATCGGCCGATTATGTGCTGTTTGCCGGTCTGACGCCCCTCGCCGTCGTCGAGGCCAAACGCGAAAACAGCAACGTCGCAGGCAAAATACGCCAGGCCGAACGTTACGCCGCCGGTTTTTCGCCCAGTGCCAACATGACACCCGCCTGGGCCGTGGAAGACCGCACCATCGCCTGGCCCTCAGGCGAAGAGGGACACTACCAGATACCCTTTGCCTACTCCTGCAACGGCCGGCCGTTGATCAAACAACTCGCCGAACAATCGGGCACCTGGTTTCGTGACCTGCGCAGCCCCGCCAACCTGGCCCGGCCACTGCAGGACTTTCATTCCCCCGCAGGTCTGCTCGACCGCCTCACGCGCAGCCGCGCGGCCGCGGAAGAAAAGCTCAACGCCGAAGGCTTCGGCTACCTCAAGTTGCGCGACTACCAGATCAGGGCCATCCAGCATGTTGAACAGGCGCTGAGCCACAACCAGACAAACTGCCTGCTGGCCATGGCCACCGGCACCGGCAAGACCCGCACCATCATTGGCCTGATGTATCGCTTTCTCAAGGCCGAGCGTTTCAGGCGCATCCTCTTTCTGGTCGACCGCACCGCCCTCGGCCAACAGGCCCTCGATACCTTCAACGACGCGCCGCTGGAGCAGAATCAGACCCTCTCGAAAATCTACAACGTCGCCGAACTGGGCGACATGGCCGCCGAGGCGGAGACCCGCATCCAGGTCGCCACCGTGCAGGCCATGGTGCGGCGCATCTTTCAATCCGACCAGCCGCCACTGGTGGATCAGTTTGACTGCATCATCGTCGACGAGGCCCATCGCGGCTACACCCTCGATCAGGAAATGACCGAGGGTGAACTGGCGGTGCGCGACCAGAGCCAGTACCTCTCCAGCTATCGCCGCGTGCTCGACTATTTCGACGCCGTGAAAATCGGCCTCACCGCGACGCCGGCAAAACAGACCACCGAGATCTTCGGCAGGCCGGTCTACACCTATTCCTACCGCGAAGCAGTGGCCGACGACTGGCTCATCGACCACGAACCGCCCATCCGTTACGAAACCCTGCTCAGCAGGCACGGCATCAAGTTCGACAAGGGAGAGGCGGTCAGCGTCATCGACACCCGCACCGGCGAGGTGGACACCGCCGAGCTGGATGACGAACTGAATTTCGAGGTGGGATCCTTCAACCGGCGCGTGATTACCGAAGGCTTCAACCAAGTGATCTGCGAACAACTGGCCCAGGAGCTGGACCCGGCGGGCGACGAAAAGACCCTGATCTTCTGCGCCACCGACCTGCACGCCGACATGGTCAAGCGCCTGCTCGACACCGCCTTCAAGGATCTCTACGGCGACGACTACGTTGAAGCCGCCGTGCGCAAGATTACCGGCGCCAGCGACAAAGTGGACCAGCTCATCCGCCAGTACAAAAACGAGCGTTATCCCTCCATCGCCATTACCGTCGATCTGCTCACCACCGGCATCGACGTGCCGCCCATCTGTCACCTGGTATTCCTGCGCCGGGTGTGCTCGCGCATTCTTTACGAACAAATGGTCGGCCGTGCCACCCGCCGTTGCGACGACATCGGCAAGACCGTGTTCAAAATCTACGATCCGGTGGATATCTACGCGGCCCTGCAGGACGTCAGCACCATGAAGCCGCTGGTCAAGGACGCCAATATCCCGATGGAACAGCTGGTGCGGGAACTCGGCGACCCGAAAAGTTTCAAGACCCCCGGCAGCCAGCCCGACACCCGCCATGCCGACGACGTGCTCGACGCCCTCGGCCAGCGCGTCATGCGTACCCTGCGCAAGGCCACCCACCTGGCCGAAAAACGTCCCGAGCTGAAGCAGAAGCTCGACGAACTGGAACAACTCTGGGGCGTGGAGCCGGGCAAGCTGCACAGCCACCTGCACAAAATGGGCGCGAAAAAGGCACAGGCCTTCGTCGCCACCCACCCGAACTTCGTCAATCAGATCGACGAGGTGAAATGGTTCATCGGTTCCGAGCGCCGGCCGCCGATCTACGAAGGCAAAGACAAACTCATCAAACGCACCCAAAGCTACGGCGTCAACGAAAAACCCGCCGACTACCTCGACAGCTTCAACACCTTCATCCGCGACCAGCTCAACCAGTCAGCCGCGCTATCGGTGGTGGTTAAACGGCCCAAAGACCTCACCCGCGAACAGCTCAAAGAGGTGCGCCTGCTGCTCGACCAGCACGGCTACAGTGAGGCCAGCCTGCGCAGCGCCTGGCGCAACCAGGCCAACCACGAAATCGCCGCCAGCATCATCGGCTACATCCGCCAGGCCGCCCTGGGCGAAGCACTGATCCCGTTTGAACAGCGAGTGCAGAATGCCATGGGCAACATCTACGCCCAGCACGACTGGACGCCCATTCAGCGCAAATGGCTGGCACGCCTGGCCAAGCAGCTCACCCACGAGGTGGTCATCGACCACGACTTCGTGAATCGTGCCTTTGCCGCCAACGGCGGAGCCAAACAGCTGGACAAGATCCTCGGGCAGCAGCTCGACGAAGTGGTGGAGCGGCTGTCGGAATCGCTGTGGGAGAGTGATAGGTCGACGGGGTAACCCTAGATTCAATACGTATAGAAAACCGGAAAATCTATACATGACGAGGGTGATCTACCAAGAAAATGGAGATTTTTATGTTTGAAGAAGAATCAAAATGACGATTGACCGATCCGCCGAATACTTGCTCGGTCTGCTCCATGAGTTACGCAAACTACCGCGTGAAACCGAATGGGTTGAGTTTAAACATAACAACAAAAAGCCGGATGAGATTGGCGAATATCTCTCTGCACTCGCCAACGCAGCCGCGTTGATGGGAAAGGTACATGCCTATCTGGTGTGGGGTGTGGATAACGATACCCATGAGATCATCGGCACAACATTTAATCCAGATACGACAAAGGTTGGCGGCGAAGAGTTGGAAAATTGGCTACTGCGGCTATTGAGTCCGAAGATCAATTTTCGTTTCTATCCTCTGCAAGTCGATAGCGTTTCTGTTGTTCTACTAGAGATTGGTGCTGCCTTTCGTCATCCAGTGCAGTTCAAAAATACCGAATTTATTCGGGTTGGCTCCTATAAAAAGAGGCTCAAGGATTTTCCCGAAAAGGAACGGGATTTGTGGCGGGTATTTGATCGGATACCCTTTGAACGGGAAATTGCAGTAGAAAACGTAGCCGTTGACAACGTCCTGAAACTGCTCGACTACCCCTCCTATTTCGACCTGCTCTCCCTGCCATTGCCCGATGCTCGGGAAGGCATACTGGCTGCCCTGGTTGCCGATGAAATGATAACCCCGGGTAGAGGTGGAAAGTGGGATATCACCAATTTGGGCGCCGTGCTTTTTGCCAGGCGGCTCGATGATTTTCGGTTCCTGAGACGCAAGGCGGTACGGGTTGTTCTGTACAAGGGCGAAGGACGGGTCGAATCGACGCGCGAGCAAGAAGGTAGCAGGGGTTATGCGGCAGGTTTTGAAGGGCTGATTGGTTATATCACCAATCTGCTGCCTACCAATGAGGTGATCGGCCAAGCCTTGCGTAAGGAGGTGCCGATGTTTCCAGAGTTGGCTATCCGTGAACTGGTGGCCAATGCCATCATTCATCAGGATTTTCACCTCGCTGGTACTGCGCCGATGGTAGAAATCTTTTCCAACCGCATGGAGATTACCAATCCCGGCCTGCCCCTGGTAAGCATCGACCGCTTTCTGGACAGCCCACCGAAATCACGCAACGAGTCTTTGGCTTCATTCATGAGGCGCATTGGCGTATGCGAGGAGCGTGGCAGCGGTATTGATAAGGTCGTCTTTCAAACCGAACTCTATCAACTTCCTGCCCCGCTGTTTGAGACGACAGATGAGCATACCCGCACAGTGCTCTTTGCTCACCGTAGCTTTCGGGAGATGGACAAAGAGGATAGACTCCGCGCCTGTTATCTGCACGCCTGCCTGCGGTATGTGCAACGGGATTTTATGACCAATACCACCCTGCGGAAGCGGTTTGGAATTGAAGAGAAAAACAGTTCTATGGCCTCCCGAATTATCAGGGATACGATCGATGCTGGCCTGATCCACTGTCACGATGAAACTGTCGGTAACAAGGCCAGAAAATATCTACCCAAGTGGGCATAGAGGTCGGTATGACTTTGTTTGAGCGTTGTTTGACTGGCGCGGCTCCGTTCTGGAGGTTGTTTTATAGATATACTTAAGAATCAGTCAGTTATGTTGCTGTTTTTGTTTGACTGGTGTTTGATTTCACAAAAATGACACGGCAATAATCAAAATAAGCTACCCGATCAATAAATAGAGAGTCTATGAAAAACACCCAAATCGTCCAGAAACTCTGGAACCTCTGCGATGTGCTGCGCGACGACGGCATCAACTACTCCGACTACGTCACCGAGCTGGTGCTGTTGTTGTTCATCAAGATGGAATACGAACAGGCGCAGGCGGACGTAAAGTTCGACCACAAGCTGCCCGCGGGCTGCCGCTGGCCCGATTTGCGCGATCAGTCCGGCCTCAACCTGCTCAACGCCTACCGGCAGATACTGCTGGATCTGTCCAAGAGCGACGACCCGCTCATCGCCGCCATCTACGCCGATGCCCAGACCCGCCTGCGCGAGCCGCGTCATCTGGAGCAGTTGATCAAAAGCCTCGACGCCATCGATTGGTTCAGCGCCCAGCGCGATGGCCTTGGCGATCTCTACGAAGGGCTGCTGGAAAAAAACGCCAGCGAGACCAAATCGGGTGCCGGCCAATACTTCACTCCGCGGCCGCTCATCGACAGCATCATCCACTGCATCAAGCCTCAACCACTGGAAAAAATTCAAGACCCGGCCGCCGGCACCGCCGGTTTTCTCATCGCCGCCGACCGCTACATCAAACAGCACACCGACGAACTGTTCGATCTCAAGGAGAAGGACCGCAAGTCCCAGATCTACAAGGCCTTCATCGGCATGGAGCTGGTGCCCGGCACCCGCCGCTTGGCGCTGATGAACTGCCTGCTGCACGGCATGGAAGGCGATGACGAAGGCGTGGTGCTTCTGGGCAACACCCTCGGCCTGCCCGGCACCCGACTGCCCCGTGCCGACGTGATCCTCACCAATCCGCCCTTCGGCACCGCCAAGGGCGGCGGCGGGCCAACGCGGGACGACTTCACCTACAAGACCAGCAACAAGCAGTTAGCCTTCCTGCAACACATCTACCGCAGTCTCAAACCCGGTGGCCGTGCCGCCGTGGTGCTGCCCGACAACGTATTGTTCGAGGCCGGTGTTGGCACCGAGATCCGCCGCGACCTGATGAACAAGTGCAACCTGCACACCCTCCTGCGCCTGCCCACCGGCATCTTTTACGCCCAGGGCGTCAAGACCAATGTGTTGTTCTTCACCCGCGGCACCGCGAAAAACCCCGAACAGGAAGAAAACTGCACCAAAAATGTCTGGGTCTACGACCTGCGCAGCAACATGCCCAACTTCGGCAAACGCACCCCCTTCGGCGCGCAACACCTTAAGCCGTTTGAAAAGTGCTACGGCAGAAAGGCCGACGGCACCAGCAAACGCACCGAAGGCGAATGGAGCTTTACGAATACCAACAAAGCCAAAAATAACCATTCCCTCTCCCTTGAGGGAGAGGGCCAGGGTGAGGGTGAAAGCCCAACCGAAGAAACCTCACGCTGGCGCTGCTTCACCCGCGGTTACATTCGCGAACAAAAAGGCGACTCCCTCGACATCAGCTGGATCAAGGACGAAGACAGCATCGACACCGCCAACCTGCCCGAACCCGAGATCCTCGCCGCCGAAGCCATGAGCGAACTCACCGAAGCCCTGCGTGAACTGGATGGATTGATGCTGGCGCTGGGGGCCGGGGATGAGGCCGAGGCGCAGCGGGGGGTGTTGGTTGAGGCGTTGGGGCTTGGAAATGACAAATAAAAATACCGTAGGTTGGGTTGTTACAATATTTACGGATGTGCTTGATGTTCAGGGAGGCACTCAACCACCAAAATCACAATTTATCTCGGAACCAAAAGACGGCTACGTGAGGCTGCTACAGATTCGTGATTTTGGTAAAAAACCCGTCCCCACCTATGTACCCGATACAACAAAACTGAAGAAGTGTTCTTCCGATGATGTGCTTATCGGAAGATATGGGGCATCGCTTGGTCGAATCTGTTCTGGAATGGAAGGGGCATACAACGTTGCTCTGGCTAAGATAATTGCGCCGACTGAACTCGATACATCTTTTATTCGATATTATCTGCTTGGAGATTTGTTTCAGCACCCATTGAAATTACTATCACGTTCCGCCCAAAATGGCTTCAACAAAAAAGATTTGGGGAGCTTTGATTTTGTGCTCCCACCCCTAGCCGAACAAAAACAGATCGCCGCCAAACTGGATCAACTGCTGGCGCGGGTGGAGCGCCTCAAAACCCGCCTCGACACCATCCCCACCATCCTCAAACGCTTCCGCCAATCCGTCCTCGCCGCCGCTGTCAGCGGGCGGTTGACGGAGGAGTGGCGGGGAGAAAATGGTTTAGACAATCCAGATTTAACACCAATTAATGAGTTTTCTCAGCTTGTAACAAAAGGAGCGTCTCCGAAATGGCAGGGCATTAGCTACGTTGAAGACCCATCTCAAACACTATTTGTTACAAGTGAAAATATAGGAACTATGGATCTTCTTCTTTCTAAAAGAAAATATGTACAAGATGAGTTCAATGAAAAACAGAAACGTTCTGTACTTCATTGCGGCGATGTTTTAACAAACATTGTGGGAGCATCAATTGGCAGAGCAGCTGTTTGGAATAGAAGTGACAAAGCAAACACAAACCAAGCTGTATGCATAATCCGACCAATACGGAAAAAGTGTTTAGCGCAATATCTTTGTTTTTATCTAAATAGCCCGGCTGGTATAGACAAACTTTTAGGAAATAAAGTTGATGTTGCAAGAGCAAATGTTAGTTTGCGCTCCGTGAAAGAATTACAAGTTCTCTTGCCAGAACTGAAAGAACAAACCCAAATCGTCCACCGCGTCGAACAGCTCTTCGCCTTCGCCGACCAGATCGAACAGCGGGTCAAGGTCGCCCAGTCGCGCGTCAATCACCTCACCCAGTCCATCCTCGCCAAAGCCTTTCGCGGTGAACTCACCGCCGAGTGGCGCGCACAGAATCCGCACCTGATCAGCGGCGAACATTCCGCCGAGGCGTTGTTGCAACGTATCAAGGCGCAACGCGAATCCGCCCCCGCCAAAAAACGCCGCCGCAGGAAAAGCCCGGCCTGATACCGCCGTGTAGCATGCAGCCAAACAGCCCGGAAAATCTCCCTAGTCATATGCGCGATGCTTGCCATTGCGTCGACTTACGCATATAAATGGGGCATGGCTTCACTTGACCACTATATCGACGAGTTGCTCTCCCGCGGCCGGGCCTGGTTCTCCCGGGAAGAGGCGCTGGATGCTCTGGGTGTGGGCTCCGCCGCCTTTATCGCTGCGGCCCGCCGGTTGTGCAAAAAACAGCGGCTGGTGAGTCCCCGCCGTGGCTTTTATCTGATTCTGCGACCGGAGGATCGAGTGGCAGGGGCGCCTGACCCGGTGCGCTGGATCGACCCGTTGATGCATTATCTCGGCCTCGACTATCGTATTTCCCTATTACGGGCAGCGGCTTTTCATGGCTCTTCACACCAGGCGGCGATGATCTTTCAGGTGATCGTCCCGAAGCAGTTACGGTCATTCGAGATTGGCCGTCATCGGCTCCAGTTCATTTATCAAACCCCCCTGATTTTTGCCAAAACCAATTTGCCCGAGGCACTTGCGCAAGTGAAAAGCGAGGCGGGCTTTGCCAGGGTGGCAGGCATAGAGCTGACGCTTCTGGACTGCACCCGTTATTTCCATAAGGCCGCCGGCATCAATAACGTAGCCCAGATTGTTCAGGATCTCGGTGCCAGGGCCGAGCCACGCATATTGGCAAAAGCCGCCGCAGCCTATGAGAATTCGGCTGTGCGCCGGCTTGGATATCTGCTGGAGCACGCAGGGCATGCATGCCAGGCCAAAGCCTTGGAACCGTATGCCAGGAAGGCCAAGTCCATGAAGCCACTGGATCCTTCTGCCAAACCGCTGAGCGAATCAATTGCAGAAATTCACGAAAAAGATGCCAAGTGGCTGCTGGTGATCAATGAACCCGTGGAGATCGACTTTTGATTCCTGCCTCATTTATTCAAGAGTGGCGCAGCAGATCGCCCTGGCCGGATGCGAGACAGGTGGAACAAGACCTGATCATCTCCCGTGCCTTGTGCGACCTGTTCAATTCACCCGCCTTGGCGGGCAAGATTGCTTTTCGTGGCGGGACCGCGATCAACAAATTGCTTTTCCAGCAACCCTTGCGCTATTCGGAAGACATCGACTTGGTGCAGATACAGGCGGAGCCTATCGGCACCGCAATCGACGCCATGCGTGAGGCCCTTTCATGGTTGGGTAGTTGCAGTCGGTCTCAAGCAAGCCCGGATGTAATGAAATCCGGGGGTGTGGAATGCGCGCCTACGTGTTTGATGATGTCGTTGTAGGTTGGTGGTGAGCCTGCGAACCCCAACGTCGCCGGTGGTGTTGGGGTTCGCAGGCTCACCACCAACCTACGGAAGGTAAATCCAACAACATCACCAACTCAGGCCACCGCCGGTCTGGTATTCCGTCACGCGCGTTTCAAAAAAGTTCTTTTCCTTGCGGATGTTGGACTGTTCGTCCAGCCACGGTAACGCGCATTGCGCGCCGGGGAAGGGTTCGTCGACGTTGAGCTGGCGGGCGCGGCGGTTGGCGATGAAGCGGAATTGTTCGAGGTGATCTTCAGCGTTGTAGCCGAGGATGGGCCCGCGCAGGATGTATTGGGCATAGGCCTTTTCGGCCGCTTCGGCTTCGTCCCACATGTGGCGCAGGGCTTCTGGGTCGGGGCTGATATTTTCTTCCTGCATCAGTTGTTTGACGGTGCGGATGCCGAAGCCGCAGTGCATTACTTCGTCGCGCATGATGTATTGCAATTGTTCGGCAGTGCCTTTCATCAGGCCGCGGCGTTGCAGGGCGAAGATGGGGCTGAAGCCGTTGAAGAACCAGCAGCCTTCGAACACGGCGGCGAAGAAGATGTACGCCATGAGGAATTCCTGCAGGTCGTCGCGGTTGGTCAGGTCCATGTCAGAGCGCAGCACGGAGTTCAGGCGGCGGTTGGCGATTTTGATCTTGCCGTAGATCTCCGGCACCACGCGATAGCGGTTGTAGATTTCGCCCTGATCCAGGCCGATGGTTTCGATGCAGTGCTGGTAGGTCCAGGTATGCAGGGCTTCTTCGTAGACCTGTCGCGCCTGGTAGATCTGCAGTTCCGGCGCACTCATTTTTTCCATCACCGCCAGGCCGACATTGCGCATGGCGAGGATGTCGGAGGTGGTGAGGTAGGCCAGCACGTTTTCGTAGACGTGGCGTTCGTTGTCGCTGAGTTTGTGGTGGTAGTCCTGCACGTCCTGCGCCATGTTGATGTCCAGCGGCGTCCAGTGGTTCTTGTTGGCGTTGAGAAAATAATTCCACGCCCACGGGTATTTGAACGGTGCGAGCTGGTTGACGTCGGCCAGACCGTTGACCACGCGCTTGTCTTCGGCGCGCACGGGTTCCAGCTTGCTGCTGTCGTCATCGGCCATCCCGCTGAGCATGGCCTGCACCACGGGTTCGAGGGTTTCCTGTGTTTGCGTTTGTTCCGGCGCGACTTGCGTCGTCGTTTGCGGCGTGGTCTCAACGGCCTTTTCAGGCTCGGGCTTGCGGGGCTGTGTTTGCAAGGGGTCGTCCCAGTTCAGCATGATGATCTCCTTTTTTACTCGCCGGCCTGTATTTTTCAACAGGGGTTTCGGAATCCATATCTCGGCGGCAATGTTGTTTTACTCCCTCGCCCCTTGGAGGGGAGAGGGCTGGGGTGAGGGGTGACAAGCTCCGTGGCTTATTCTTGAACCCTCACCCTAACCCTCTCCCAGTTTTGGGAGAGGGGACAGTCAGACATTTAGCGAATTAAGAAGCTTTAGTCGCATGCACAAGTCTCCGGTTTTACCCAGTGAAAGATTCACTACTGACAGGCTTCGCAGTCGGGGTTGTCGATGGAGCATACCTTCGGCGCGTCGTCGCTGACGGCATGGGCGGCGCTCTTTTCGACGTGGGTCGCGCCCAGCGTGCGCAGGTAATAGGTGGTCTTGAGTCCGCGTACCCAGGCCAGTTTGTAGAGGCTGTCCAGCGTCTTGCCATCGGGTTCCGCCAGATACAGATTCAGCGACTGCGCCTGATCCAGCCATTTCTGCCGGCGGCTGGCGGCCTCGATCAGCCAGCGGGAATCGATTTCAAAGGCCGTGGCATATTTTTGTTTCAGGGCCTCGGGAATGCGCTCGATACCGCTCACGGAACCGTCGAAATATTTCAGGTCGTTGACCATCACTTCATCCCACAGGTTCAGCGCCTTGAGGTCGGCGACCAGGTAGGGATTGACCACGGTGAACTCGCCCGACAGGTTCGATTTCACGAACAGGTTCTGATAGGTCGGTTCGATGGATTGCGATACGCCGCAGATATTGGAAATGGTCGCGGTGGGCGCGATGGCCATACAATTCGAGTTACGCATGCCGACGCCCTTGACACGCTCGCGCAGGCTGTCCCAGTCCAGGGTGGTGGTTTCATCGGTATCGAGAAAACGTCCGCGTTCTTCGCGCAGCTTGTTCAGCGAATCGTAGGGCAGGATGCCCTGGCTCCACAGCGAGCCCTCGAAGCTCGAATAGCGGCCACGTTCCTCGGCCAGCTGGCTGGATGCGGCAATGGTGAAGTAGGACACGGCCTCCATGCTTTGATCGGCGAAGGCGACGGCCTCCGCGGAGGCGTAGGGCAGGTCGAGTTTGTACAAGGCGTCCTGAAAACCCATGATGCCCAGGCCCACGGGGCGGTGACGCAGGTTGGAATTACGCGCCTGCGGCACGGCGTAATAATTGTATTCGATGACGTTGTCCAGCATGCGCATGGCGGTGTTGATGGTGCGCTGCAGCTTGTCCCTATCGAGGCCGTTTTCCGTGACGTGGGCGGCCATATTGACGGAGCCGAGGTTGCACACGGCGATCTCTTTTTGCGAGGTGTGCAGGGTGATCTCGGTACACAGGTTGGAGCTGTGCACCACGCCCACGTGCTGGTTGGTGTAACGGATGTTGCAGGGGTCCTTGAAGGTGATCCACGGGTGGCCGGTTTCGAACAACTGGCCGAGCATCTTGCGCCACAGGGTCACGGCGGGGATGCGCTTGAACAGCTTGATCTCGCCGCGGTCGGCCATGGCCTCGTAGGCCTCGTAGCGTTCGCGGAAGGCTTGCCCGGTGAGGTCGTGCAGGTCCGGGGTTTCGTTAGGTGAGAACAGCGTCCACTCGGCTTCGTCGGCGACGCGTTCCATGAACAGATCCGGTACCCAGTTGGCGGTATTCATATCGTGGGTGCGGCGCCGTTCGTCACCGGTGTTCTTGCGCAGTTCGAGAAATTCCTCGATGTCGATGTGCCAGGTTTCCAGATAGGCGCACACCGCGCCCTTGCGCTTGCCGCCCTGATTGACGGCCACGGCGGTGTCGTTGGCGACTTTCAGGAACGGCACCACGCCCTGCGATTCACCGTTGGTGCCCTTGATGTGTGAACCGAGGCCGCGCACGGGCGTCCAGTCGTTGCCCAGTCCGCCAGCAAACTTGGACAGCAGGGCGTTGTCCTTGATGGCGTTGTAAATGCCCTCCAGCGAGTCCGGCACGCTGGTGAGATAGCAGGACGACAGCTGCGGACGCAGGGTGCCGGAATTGAACAGGGTCGGCGTCGAACTCATGAAATCGAAGGACGAGAGCAATGTATAGAATTCGATGGCACGTTCTTCGCGGTCGATTTCGTTGATCGCCAGGCCCATCGCCACGCGCATGAAAAAGGCCTGCGGCAGTTCCAGGCGTTGGCTGTTGCTGTGAATGAAATAGCGGTCGTAGAGGGTTTGCAGACCGAGGTAGGTGAATTGCAGATCGCGCTCGGGCTGGATGGTCTGGCCGAGGCGGGCGAGGTCGAAACGGGCCAGCTCGGGGTCGAGCAATTCCAGTTCGATGGCGGCGTGGACGTAGTCGGCAAAATAGTCGCCGTACTGCGCATTCATGGCCTGCTGGTCGATGTGCGGCAGGGGCGCCTTGTGCAGGAATTGCAGGGCTTCCTGGCGCATGGCGTCCAGCAGCAGGCGGGCGGAGACGGCGGAATAATTCGGCTCGCGTTCGATCTGTGTGCGCGCACTCATCACCAGTGCAGTGGCGACATCGTTTTCGGCAATGCCGTCGAACAGGTTGCGCTGGGCGTCGTGCAGGATCAGCTCGGCATCCACATCGCTGAGACCGGCGCAGGCGGCGTCGATGATGCGCTTCAGCAGCGTCATGTCCAGCGCCTGACGCTCGCCGTTGTTCAGGGTAACGTGAATTGGCTGTTCCGCGCTCTCGACCACGGACTCGCTGCGCTGGCGGGCGTGTTCTTCGCGGTACAGCACATAGGCGCGGGCTATTTTGTGATGACCGTTGCGCATCAACGCCAGTTCGACCTGATCCTGAATGTCTTCGATGTGCACGGTGCCGCCATCGGGCAGGCGGCGGAACAGGCCGTCGCTGACCTGTTGCGTGAGCTGCGTGGCGATGTCGCGGATGCGGTGGGAATCCGCCGCGTGGCTGCCTTCCACGGCGAGAAAGGCCTTGGTGACGGCGACCTGAATCTTCGCCGCATCGAAGCCGGTCAACTGACCGTTGCGGCGAATGACCTGGTAGTGACCGTAGTCGTTTTGTGCCTTGGATGTGTGGTCGGCGGTGTGCGTGGCAGCAGCTAATGACGCGTTAGTGTGCATGATGGCCCTCGTGAGCGAAGTAAGCAGAGGGGCCGAACGCAGGACAGGAACAGAGGGCGGCAGGTGTGGCAACGGGGGATGTGCTAAAAACAGTCCGCAATAACAAGCCGCCACGGCAGTGCGCTCAACCTGTGACCTTTACGCGAGGCCCGGTTTACGAATGCACACAATAGGCAAGTGCATTCATCACTCCGGTCAGGTATTCGGACTTAGGGGCGAGGGTGCCGGCCTTCCTGTGATAAAAGACTCAACCCACCTACGGCTACGGCTTCCCATCCCTTCGGACAGTGCCTGTGCTGAGCACCTGTAGCCTTCGTTCCCCAATACCGCTGCGCGACAGTCCCGGATTCACACCGGGTTCCCTTTTGGCCTACCCCAAGGGATTGGGGTGGCACCGGAGCTGTGGCACAAGATAATGTGGTTTGACGGGGAATGCAAGACCAACTTTTCCGTCAGAAATGGCGGACTTGTCCGTACATGGGCGAAAAACCATGGCACAATACCGCACTCCACAACACGGATTAATCTACCGTCTACCTTGCTTGGCCGCATTGCTATTCGGATGCGGCTGCCCTTTCTTGTTTTGTCTATATCTGCATCGAGTATGAGGCACTACACCTAATGACCCGAACGTTTATCACCTTCCGCCTTGCTGCACTGGCTTTGTTTCTGATGCCACTGCTGCTGGCGGCAAGCGAAGCGGAATTTCCCGGGCGCAAGATCTATCCCAATATCTATGCCTACGATGCCGGCATCATGGACTGGGCCAAGGCCTACCCCGAGGCCGCCAAACTGCTGGGTGAAACCCTGAACAACCCCAACAAGCTGATCAGCAAGGATGATTTTAGGGGACGCCTGATCAGCCCGGGAACCTTTGGTGAACGCGTGGCATCCTCCAATGCCTATGTACTGGATGTCCGCGATCGTTTTCAGCGTGACTCGCTGGGCCTGTTCCCGGGGCGCGAGCGGCGCGTCTTTCTCGACAACAGCAAGAAACTGGATCGCTATATCCACAAGAGCCTGAGAGAGGGGCGGGAGCTTCTAATTTATGACGCGGCCGGCAAACAGGTGCGCTGGCTGCAGTATTATCTGCAAAGCAAGGGCGTACACAATTATTCTTTCATGACAGGTGGCGCACGTGCCTATTATAAGGAGATGACAGATGAATTCCTGGCACGCTAGATATTTGTTGGAGCAGAGAATAATCGGCGACCCTGCCGAGGTACCCGATGATGCGCAACTATATTCGACATCCCTCTGATATCCCCATCGATTTCCAGCCGGCGGATTTGACGGAGGCGCATTCAGATCGCCTGAAAAATATCAGCCAGGGCGGACTCGCCTTCCAATCCTCGACAAGCTTGGCACCGGGCAGCGTCATTCGCGTCAAGATCCCACTGGTTACCCCGGTATTCCAGGCGGTGGGACGTGTGATGTGGTGCCATGCCAGCGGCGATCAGTTTGAAATCGGCATCGAGTTTCTGGATCATGACGATGTGTTTCGTGCACGTATGGTAGAGCAGTTGTGCCATATCGAGCATTACCGGCAACAGATCCTCGAACAGGAGGGCCGCCAGCTCAGCAGTGAACAGGCAGCGGCGGAGTGGATTCAACGCTTTGCACCGGACTTTCCCGACCCGGATGACGACAGCCGGGACTGATTCCGGGTTGCTTGCGGGGCTTTTTCGGCGCAAAAAAATGGCGCCGATAATGGCGCCAAAGGTTGCCCGCGGTGCGGGAGGGAGGGAACGGAGTACCGGTATCCTGAAATTACGAATTCAGGTGTATATTAATGATGTAATGGCGCCCTGTGGCCGCCGTTACATGGCCAGGGCGATATCGGCCTTGCCAGAGCGTTTGATTTCGCTCAACAGCACCTCAGCCTCGTGCAGACCCTGGGCAGCGGCCAGATCCAGCCAGTAGGCCGCCTGATAGGTACTGCGAGGTACGCCATGACCACTGGCATACAGGCGGCCCAGATTCAGTTGGGCCAGGGCATAACCCTGATGTGCCGCCGCGTCATACCATTTGGCCGCCATTTTGATATTCTTGCCCACGCCCTGGCCCTTTTCATACATCCCAGCCAGGGTGTTTTGTGCCGTGGCATTACCCTTCTGGGCATGCACATCGAATTCGGAGGCGGCAATACTGAACAGGTGACGGCTTTCACGGCGATCCGCACTGACGCCCTCGGCGCCTTTTTCCAGTAGCTGGCCCAGTTTATAGTAGGCACCGTAATGGCCCTGGGCGATGGCCTTGCGGTACCAGGTAACAGCGGATTTGGCATCACCGCGCTTGCCGTACAGCTCACCCAACGCAAATTGCGCCTGGGCGATGCCTCGTTCAGCGGCTTTGCGTGTCCATTTAAGCGTGTCATTATCGAGGTTGGAAGAGTACAGTTTATTTTCGGAGAACAACCGCATCAGCATGTGTTCGGCACCGGCATTGCCTTCATCGGCACTGTTCATGAACAGGCGGCCCGCTTCCTGAAAATTGCCCACGGCAAAGGCCATCAGACCGTCTTCATAATTGTCGGCCTGTGCACTGAAGGCGCTGGCACCCAGCACCAGGCCGCAGATCAGGTGGGTGGTAAAACGGGGTTTGAAGTTCATCATCAGGTCTCCTGTCCTTCGAATGGGTTGTCGCTAAATTAAATATGTGCTGCTACTGCCGAGTACTCCGTTTGGCGACTCGGAAGACTGCTCGCTGAAGGCTGGTTTTCTCTTTGTGTGATATTGTTCGCAAACATTATGCTTTCCACTGATATTGATTGGTGTGCAAGGGTGTTCAAGTGCTGCCTGATTGCCCCGCTAAGGGTAAAAGACTAGACTATTTTCATATAAGATTAAACAATTAATAACCTAGTTATATTCTCAGAATTAGATAAGGAATAATGGGTCGTGAAGCTCCAGCAACTGCGTTACATCTGTGAGGTCGCCCGGCGTGGGCTGAATGTGACCACGGCGGCAGAGCGCCTGTTTACGGCACAGTCCGGCATCAGCACCCAAATCCGACTGCTGGAAGAAGAGCTCGATGTGCAGATCTTCGAACGCCACGGCAAGCGCCTGACCGGTGTGACACCAACTGGCAAGGGCATTATTGAGATGGCCGAGCGCATCCTCACCGAGTCGGACAACATTCGCCAGCTGGCCCAGCAGGCCAATGACGACAGTCGCGGCACCCTCTCCATCGCCACCACCCACACCCAGGCCTACCATGTCCTGCCACCGGTGATCGCCCGCTTCTCAAGGGAGTACCCCGGCATCACCCTGCGTATCCACCAGGGCGATGTAGCACAAATTCACGAAATGCTGTTGTCGCGCACGGCGGACGTAGCCATCACCACGGCGACCAAGAACATGCCCAACGAACTGGTCATGCTGCCCTTCCGCGACTGGAACATGGCCGTCATCACGCCATTGGATCATCCCCTGACCCGCGAGCCGGAGCTGACCCTGGAGGCATTGGCCCAGCATCCGCTGATCACCTATGACCACAGCGTTTCCGGCCGTTCGGCCATCAACCAGGCCTTTACCGATGCCGGCCTGTTGACCACCATCGCACTCACCGCATTGGACGCAGATATCATCAAAAAATACGTCAAGCTGGGACTGGGCGTGGGCCTGATCGCCGAAACAGCGCTGGATGAAACGGAGGATGGTGAGTTGGCGGTGCTGGAGGCCGGACACCTGTTCAAACCCAGTACCAGTTGCATATGCGTACACCGAGGGCGCCACCTGCGCAGTTATGTCTACTCTTTCATTACCTACATCACCCCGCAGCTCACCGAGGATGCCGTGGAAGGTATCCTGCGTTGGGAATCCTCCAAGGGCGAGAACCGCGCCGTGGAAACACCCTGACCGGCTGTCGAAGTACGTCAATCTACCTTCTGTGCCACCAGCAGGGCCTCATTGCGGAAGCCGTGCTGCACATTGCCGATGCTGCCTTCCTCACGGTAGACCCGCAGGTGCAGGCCGTCGAACAGCCGCAGCAGCTCATTCTCCGCAAGTAGGAAATCCGGGTTCGCCGGCCCGCCGGGGACGGCCTTGTCGCGGGTGAAGGCCTGGTAGAACAGCAGCCCGCCGGGACGCAGCGCAGCCATCAGTGCCGGGCATAAATCGCGTTCGAGGAAACGGCTGACGACAATCACATCAAAACTCAAAGCCGATGGCGGTGCAGCCAGCACATCGCGCACCTCAGCACTCAGCGGCAGCTCGGCGACGGAGGCTGCGGCATTCAGCCGCTCAATGGCCAGCGGTGAGATATCCCAGGCCCGGGTGCGCAGTCCGGCCTGCGCCAGCAGCAGGGCATTACCACCCAGACCGCAGGCCAGATCCAGCGCCTCGCCTGAGGCTGGCAGTAGATGGCGGTTTTCCGTCAGCACCTCACTCGCCATGGCGGCCCCCGCCTCGCGGTAGCGAGCGTCCCACTTGTTGGCCAGCTGGCCGTTTTGCGTAGTGTTTGTCGTCGACATTCTGTACTCCGTCAAGGTAATAAATTTGGACGCAGCGCTCCTGTGGTGTTTCGGTCGTTGGTGTAGGGTGCTGGTGAGCGGTAGCGAACCGCACCGTTCGCGTGGACCGGGTGTCGAGCGTTGGTCATTGAGGCGGTCACCGTTCCCGACCGATGCGGTTCGCTACCGCTCACCGGCATCCTACAAGGCTTCTTGAAAATTATTGCAGATTGGGAAAAAACGGGTCTCTCAACCCGTATCCGGACTTTCAGTCCGTAAAACCAACCCACCAGCTTTAGCCGGTGGTTGTTGAGTACTTGACCCGCCACGGTGATTGCCCAATGATCGCCGGACATTCTAACCAAAAAGCTGCGCCACGCATGGAATCCCGACTCACCGATCTCGAAATTCGCTACGCCCATCAAGAGGCGACTCTGGAGGCCGTCAATGAGACCCTGTTGTTGCAGCAGCGCAGTATTGAAGCGCTGCGCGCCGAGCTGGAGCGGATCAAGCAGCAGATGCGCGGTCTGAATAGTGGCGAAATGGCCTCGGCCGCGGAAGAAACGCCGCCGCCCCACTACTGATGGTCGCAGCAAATAGTCGAAATGCTTTGATGTCGCACCACCCATGAACGACTGGCTGTGGTTTTTCCCCCTTGCCGGCGGCTTCTGGTACTGGTGGGACACCCTGCGCACCCGGGAGATCGCCCGCGCCGCCGGACGCCGTGCCTGCGACCAACGGCAGGTGCAGTTTCTCGATGACACGGTGGTGTGTATCCGCATCCGCCTGCGCCGCAATACCCGGGGACATATGCAGTTCAAACGCCGATACGATTTCGAATTTGCCAGCGATGGCGAGCGGCGCTACCACGGGCAAATCGACATGATCGGCAGCCACGTCAGCCGTATCGACATGGAGGCCTACCGCCTCCCCGCCGGGGAAGGTGATGCAGACGGCCCCCCCTGGCGAGGCCAGTGACAAGACCGACAACGTGACCCGCATCCACTAATGAACGACCAGGACTTCCTGCGACAGGCCATCGACTTGGCCAACCGCTCCGTTGACGAGGGCGGCGGCCCCTTTGGTGCGCTGATCGTGCGCAAGGGATTAGTGATAGGCCAGGGGAATAATCGCGTCACCCTCGACAATGACCCCACTGCCCACGCCGAGGTGCGGGCCATCCGTGACGCTTGCCGGAAAGAGAAAGACTTCAGTTTGAGTGGCGGCGTGCTCTACGCCAGCTGCGAACCCTGCCCCATGTGCATGGCGGCCATATACTGGGCCCGGCTTGAGCGGGTGGTATTCGCAGCCAGTGGCGAGGACGCCCGTCGCGCCGGCTTCGATGATCGCTGGATTGCACGGGAACTCTGCCAGCCCTATGCCGAGCGCTCACTACCCGTGGAGCAATGTGCCTGCGAAGGCTTCGACAGCAGCTTCCGCAAGTGGATGGCGCTGGCTGACAAGACGCCGTACTGAGAATTTGCCCGGATAATCCGGTAGAAGCGGACCATGCCCGCGATGGACAGTGTCCTGTATGTGCATTGTGTGTGGGAGCGGCTTCAGCCGCGAATTTGGTAACCCTGATGCACTATTCGCGGCTGAAGCCGCTCCCACAGTTGTTACATACCGATTAGGCCTGACTGGCCTGTGCTCGAGAGGATTCATCGCGGGCATGGCCCGCTCCTACCGAGAATTAGACAGACTCCTGCTACCTCAAGCCGCCGGAAATACCGCGCTCGCTTCAAACACCGGTCCATCCACACAGACGCGCTTCATGGCCGGGCCGCTAAGCGTCTGCACCTCCACCACGCAGCCGGCGCAGCCACCAACACCGCAGGCCATGAACTCCTCCAGCGACACCTGACAGGGCAGCCGGTATTCCCGCGCCAGGGCGGCCACCGCTTCCAGCATAGGGTGCGGGCCACAGGCGAACACAGCGACTTCCTTGCGTTGCTCGTCATCGAGGGCATCCAGCCAGGCGCGCGCCAGGTCCGTGACGTAACCCTCAAAGGTGCCGGGATAGCCCTGCTGGCTGGCCAGGCGTGAGGCAATGCCCCAGTCGTCGAGTAGCGGCATGGCGGCGATCACCCCCTCGGGCATGCCCGGCACCATGATCTGCGACGGCTGCGCCTTGAACGGAAACGGCACTTCGGAACCCATGATAACGAAGGGCTCATAGGCGCCCTTCACCTCACGCAGGCGGTCGGCGAGGAACACCATCGGCGGCATGCCCACGCCGCCGCCGATGAGCAGCGGGCGGCGGTGAGTCATGTGCGATTCGAAGGTCTTGCCGATGGGGCCGAGGATGCTCAGCACCTCGTCCACGCGGCGGGCGGCGAGGCGGCGGGTGCCGACGCCCAGCACCTTGAAGAGGAAATCCACCCAGCCGGCTCGGGCGTCCACGCGCATGATCGAGATGGGCCGGCGCAGGGGCAGGTCCGGGTCGCACTGGATGTGGGCGAACTGGCCCGGCTTGGCGCTGGCAGCCATTTGCGGCGCGTGCACGCGGATAATGACCTGGTCGCCGGGATATTCCGCGCGTTCAAGGATGCGGGCATTTTCGGGAAAAATAGTGTCGCGGTGGGGTCTCTGGTTCGGCATCGGATTATTCACCCTCTGGTAGGGTGGGCACCGCCCACCATTTTCGGAAATGCAGGCTGCTCATTGGTGGGCACTGCCCGCCCTACCTGCTGCGTGCGGTTTCAGTCCGCCAAAGCACGCAAATGGACGTGAATGTTTTGAAGTGGATTTGCGTTTATTGGCGTCCATTGGCGCGCCCACCCTCTAGCTGCGGCAGTCAGTCGCAGGTGTGATAGGTCAGCTCGCCGGCCAGCAGGGTGCAACTGACACGACCCTTCAGTTCCCAGCCCAGGAAGGGGCTGTTGTGACCAGCACTTTGTAATTCGTCGGCGCGCAGCTCCCAATAGGGTTCGGGGTCAAACACGCAGACGTCGGCGCGCGCGCCGGTAGCCAGGGTACCGCCCTCGCCATGATCCAGCAGACCCAGGATCCCGGCCGGGCGCTGGGTGATGCTGGCGATGGCCTCGGGCAGGCTCAGCAGGCCCTCGTCGGCCAGCCGCAGGGTCAGTGGCAGTAGAGTCTCGAGGCCGCTGATACCTGGCTCGGAGGCCGGAAAGGGCGCCAGCTTGGCGTCCGGGCCGAGGGGCTGGTGGTCGGAACACACAGCGGCGACGGTGCCCTGTTTCAGTCCCTCGCGCAGTCCTTCGCGGTCGCGCTGACTGCGCAGCGGCGGGCGTACGTGGCACTGGGTGTCGAAGTAGCCGATATCCATGTCGGTGAGATAAAGCTGATGGACGGCGACATCGGCGCTCACCGGCAGACCGTCGTACTGGGCGCGGGCGATCATACGCACCGCACGGGCGCTGGACAGGTGGCAGAAGTGGGCGCGTACACCGGTCTGCTCGATGAGCTGCAACTCACGCGCCACAGCGATGGTCTCCGCCGCCTCGGGGATGCCGACCAGTCCCAGACGCACGCTCACCACGCCCTCGTGGGCGCAGCCGCCAGCGGCCAGCCACGGATCCTCGGCGTGGAGGAAAATGGTCAGCCCCTGGCTGGAGGCGTATTCCATGGCGCGGCGCATCACCTGGGTGCTCTCCACCGCCTGCAGCCCATTGCTGACCACCACGCAGCCGGCCTGTTTCAGTGTCGCCATCTCGGCCAGCTGCTGACCGGCGAGGCCCTGGGTCAGTGCCCCCAGCGGCAATACGCGAGCGTGGCCGGACTGCTTGGCGCGGTGACGGATGAGGTCGACCAGGGCCGGGGTATCGATGGGTTGCGAAGGATCCGGCGGGCACACCAGGGTGGTGATGCCGGCACTGGCGGCCGCTGCGGTTTCCGTAGCAATAGTGGCGCGAGACTCACCGCCGGGCTCGCGCAGGCGCGCGCGCAGGTCGATGAGGCCGGGGCAGACGACCTGGCCCTCGGCATTGATGTGGCTGTCGGCGCTGAAGCCATCCGGCACCTTGCCCACACCGGCAATGACGCCATCGGCGATGTGCAGGTCGGTGTGGCTATCAATGCCGTTGGCGGGATCGATGAGACGGCCGTGCTGGATGGTGATGTTCATGCGCCCTCTCCCTCCGCCGGCGCGCGGCCCAGGGCCATGGACATCACCGCCATGCGCACGGCGATGCCGTTACTGACCTGCTCGAGGATTACCGACTGTGGCCCATCGGCCACCGAGGAGGCGATCTCCACACCGCGGTTGATGGGGCCGGGATGCATGACGATGGCATCGGGCTTGGCCAGTGCCAGTTTCTCCTCGGTGAGGCCGTAGGTCGCGAAGTACTCGGCTTCGCTGGGCAGCATGGCGCCCTGCATGCGCTCCTTTTGCAGGCGTAGCATGATCACCACGTCGGCACCGCGCAGGCCCTCATCAAGGTCGTGAAAGACGTGCACACCGAGGCTCTCCACCGCCGCCGGGATCAGGGTCTTGGGGGCCACCACGCGCAGTTCGGAGACGCCCAGGGTGGTGAGGGCATGGATCAGCGAGCGTGCCACACGTGAGTGCTTGATGTCGCCGACGATGGCCACCGTCAGCGGCGCGAATTCACCCTTGCGGCGGCGGATGGTGAACATGTCCAGCAGTGCCTGGGTGGGATGGGCGTGACTGCCATCACCGGCGTTGATGACACTGACGTGCGGTGCAACGTGCCGGGCGATGAGATGGGCGGCACCGCTATCGGCGTGGCGCACCACGAACATGTCGCACTGCATGGCCTCAAGGTTGTGCAGCATGTCCAGCAGGCTCTCGCCCTTCACCGTGGCCGAGGTGTTGATATTGATCTTCAATACATCGGCGGAGAGGCGCTTGGCGGCCAGCTCGAAGGTGGTGAGGGTGCGGGTGCTGGCCTCGAAGAACAGGTTGACCACCGTCTTGCCGCGCAGTAGCGGCACTTTGCGCACCTGCCGGTCGCCCACAGAAACAAAGGATTCGGCGGTGTCGAGAATGTCGATGATCTGCTGGCGCTTGAGGCCTTCGATGGTCAGCAGGTGGTGCAGGCGGCCCTCGCTGTCGTGTTGCAGGCTATGTCGTCTCACGGCGCCTCCAGGATACTCAGGCGCAGGGGCTCGGGACCACTGAGCTTGACGTGCTCGTGCTCGCCGAGGTCGAAGTGACGGCCCACCACATCGGCCTGGATGGGCAGCTCACGGCCGCTGCGCTCGCCCAGCACGGCCAGCGTGATGGCGGCGGGGCGGCCGTAGTCAAACAGCTCGTTCATGGCCGCGCGGATGGTGCGGCCGGTGTGCAGGATGTCATCCACCAGCACAATGTGGCGTTCGTCCACCGACACCGGCAGGCGCGAGGGGCGTACCTGCGGGTTCATGCCGATACGCGAGAAGTCGTCGCGGTAGAAGGAGATGTCCAGCTCGCCCAGGGGCTGTTCGAGGCCGAGCAGTGCATGCAGACGTTCGGCCACCCACAGGCCGCCGGTGTGGATGCCCACCATCAGCGCATCGCGCACGCGGGCGGCTTCCAGTCTGGCGCGCAGGTCGTCGGCCATCTGCCGGATCAGTTGTTCGATGTCGTCCTGTTCGGTCACTGGGTATCCCGGGGTTGTTCGGTCAGCCAGGTCTCGAGGATTACCTGGGCGGCCAGTTTGTCGATATCTTCTTTGCGGCGTGCTTTTTGCCGCGATCTGCCCTTGAGCAGCGATTCGGCCTCCAGTGAGGAAAGGCGTTCGTCAATGAGATGGGCCGGCAGATTGTACCGCCCGTGCAGTTGATTGCCAAAGCGCCGCGCACGGCGGCTGAGTTCGTGTTCGCTGCCGTCCATGTTCAGCGGCAGACCGACCACCACGGCGTCCGGTTGCCATTCCTCGAACAGGCGGCTGATGGCCGGCCAGTCCGGTTTGCCGTCACGCGCGGCGACGGTAGTGAGGGCGCTGGCGGTGCCGGTCAGCTCCTGACCCACGGCCACGCCGATGCGCTTGAGGCCGTAGTCGAAACAGAGAAGGGTGCGCGCCGCCATCGCGCTCACGCGTGGCCGGCGTCGCCGGTGAGCTGGTGGATGTCCACGCCCACCAGGCGGGCGGCGGCCTCCCAGCGCTCCTCTACCGGGGTATCGAAAATGATGACCGGATCGGCCGGGCCGCTGAGCCAGGCGTTGTCGAGCATCTCCTGCTCCAGCTGACCGGCACCCCAGCCGGCGTAGCCCAGGGTAATGAGCACGTCATCGGGACTGTTGCCTTCACTCATTGCGTGAATAATGTCAGTGGAGGTGGTGAGGCCAATGTCTTCGGTGACCGTCATGCTGGATTCCCACTGTCCCAGCGGGCGATGCAGCACGAAGCCGCGCTCCGGCTCTACCGGGCCGCCGCGGAAGATGGGCCGGGCAGCCTGTTCGGCATCGTGTGCCTGCATATCCATCTGCTCCATCAGCTCGCCGAGGCCGAGTTCCACCGGCTGGTTGATAACGATGCCCATGGCGCCCTGCTCGTTGTGTTCACAGATGTAGGTCACGCTGTGAAAAAAGTTGGGGTCGCGAAGATTGGGCATGGCGATGAGAAACTGGTTGGTGAGATAGGCGTCTTGGTCGCTCATGGATTCATAGTAAGGAGGCTGGGCGGCGGGTGCAACCGGGATTGTTGTTCAGTCATTAGCCACAGAGACACGGAGTACACAGAGATTTCTTGGCGTTTCCTTGTTTTCCTCGTTACACCGTTCTGCGGTGTAACGGCCCTGCGGGATAAATCTGTCACGAGTGAGGTGGCGCTGAGCGCCACAGGATGTGTGACACCGCGGAGCGGTGTCACAAGCCCAAGAATCCTGGTCAGCAATTATTTTGTGGGAGCGGCTTCAGCCGCGAAGGCTGTTTCACACGTCATTCGCGGCTGAAGCCGCTCCCACGAAGATAACTTTCTCCGTGTCTCTGTGGTGGATAATGAATCAGCGCGTGGAAAGGTGATTGCCGAGATCGGAAGAGCGTCGGGGAGGGAAAGAGTGTAGATCTCGGTGGGCGGCGGATCATTAAAAAAAAAAAGAAA